>JASIBM010000313.1 GCA_030045175.1 Streptosporangiaceae bacterium
GCTTGACACGCTGGTGCAGGCGGTCGGCGGGCGGAGCCTGCATGTGCTGCTGGACAACTGCGAGCACGTCATCGACGCGTGCGCCAAGCTGGCCGACGCGCTGCTGCGTGGCTGCCCGAACATCACGCTGCTCGCGACGAGCCGCGAGCCGCTGGGCATCGACGGTGAGCGCGTGTTCCGGGTGCCGTCGATGGGAACGCCGGCCGACGGCGACGACGCCGGCGCGATCCGGGCCAGCGAGGCGGTGCGGTTGTTCGAAGACCGCGCTGCGTCGCAGGGCGCGCCGCTGGCCTGGGACGCGCAGGCTGCCGAGGTGGCCGGGCGGATCTGCCGGCGCCTGGATGGCATCCCGCTGGCCATCGAGCTGGCCGCGGCCCGGCTGCGGGTGATGCCGGCGGCCGAGCTGGATGCGCGGCTGGACGAGCGGTTCGCCATCTTGACCGGTGGGTCGCGGGCGGCCATGCCGCGGCAGCAGACGCTCCGGGCCATGGTGGACTGGTCCTGGGAGCTGCTGAACGACGCCGAGCGGGCGGTGCTGGCCCGGCTGTCGGTCTTCGCCGGCGGGTTCCGCCTGCCCGCGGCCGGGGCGGTCGCCGCGGGCCAGGGCGTGCCCGGCGGCGAGGTTCCCGGCCACCTAGGCGCGCTGGTGGACAAGAGCCTGGTGCAATTCGGGGACACCGGTGCGGGCTCAGGCCGGTACCGGCTGCTGGAAACCGTACGGCAGTACGCGGCCCAGCAGCTCCAGGCGCACGGCCCGGCGGCGGAAGACGCCGCGCGGACCACGCACCGCGACCACTACCTGGCCCTCGCCGAGGCGGCCGCCCCGCAGCTAGTGGCCGCCGACCAGGCACAATGGCTGGACCGCCTCGACGCTGAGCTGAGCAATCTGCGTGCCGCCATCGCATTCAGCCTGACCAAGGACGACCCGGTGCCAGGCCTTCGGCTCGCCGCCTCGTTGCACGTGTACTGGCGGGCCCGCGGGCACGCCGCCGAGGGAGCCGATGCGCTGCGGGCGCTCCTGGACGCCCCGGCCTCCCAGGAGCCGACACTGCCGCGCGCCCGGGCACTAGCCGCGGCGGCCAACCTCCTCCAGCAGGTGGGCAGCTACGCGATCAGCGAGGACTACTGCCAGGAAGCGCTGGCCATCGCCCGCACGGCCGGGGACAACTACCTAGTCGGCGAGCTGCTGTATGTGCGAGCCTGGATCCTGCTGCGGCAGGGGCAGCGAGGCGCCGCGCTGCCGCTCATCGAGTCGGGCCTGGGCCTAGCCCGGCGCCTCGGGGAACCCCATCTGACCGGCAATCTGCTTACCGCCCGTGCGCATGCCGCGTACGCTGCGGGCGACCAAGCGGGCGCAGCAGGCAATGCGGCCGAGGCCCTGCGGCTGTTCCGCCAGGCCGGTGACCAGCAGCACGTGGGGACTGTGCTCGGCAACCTCGGCAACTACGAGCTGTCGGCAGGCGACCTGGATGCCGCGCGCCGCCACCTAGCGGAGTCGCTCAGCATCTTCCGCGTGCTTAACCACCGCGATGGCATCGCCTACCAGACGCTCAACCTGGGCCTGGCCGAGTACCTCAGCGGTTCGCCTGGCGCGGCGGAGGCCTTGTTCGCCGAATCACTCGACCTGGTCCGGCGCATGGGAATGAAGGCGCTCATGGCCTACGCGGTGATCGGCCTGGCCATGGCCAGCGGCCACGGCCAGGCCGACCCGGGCTGGGCGGCCCGAATGCACGGCGCAGCCGACAAGGCCCTGGCCGATCTGGGACGCGCCGTCGAGCCGCTGGAAGCCCGGCTGGCCGAGCTGGACCGCGAGCGCCTGCGGTCCGCGCTGGGCCCCGAGGCCTTCGATGCCGAATACGCCGCGGGCCGCGCCCTCGACCTGGCGCAGGCGCTGGCCGAACTCGTGCGCAAGGACGCGCCGGCCGGCCAGGCGGGGGCGGCTGGCGCATCTGGTGAGGCAGCGTCGGTGCTGACGCCTCGTGAGCTCGAGGTGCTGAAGCTCGTCGCGCAAGGGCTGAGCAACCCCGACATCGCCGAGCGGCTGGTGCTGAGTGAGCACACGGTGCACCGGCACCTGGCCAACATCCTGCGCAAGCTCAGCCTTTCCTCGCGCGCGGCGGCCGTGGCCTGGGGCGTGCGCACCGGGCTGGTGTGAGCCTGGCCCGACCGGGCCATTTGCCACGGCCGCGTGCCTAACGGCCTGGATCTGGCGCCGGAGCCCCGCTGCGAGCAGGCGCGCTTGCCGGGCTGAGGCCCGCCAGCTCCAGGCGGGCCAGCCGGTCCAGGTCGGTGATGCCGTCCATCGCGCTGATCCGGCTGCCGGTGACCGTGACCGCGATGAGCGACACCGGCCGTCCCCTGACCGTGATCAGCATTCCGGCTACGCCGTTGACCAGCACCGGGGTGAAGTCGGCCAGCGGGCTGGCCGTCGCGATCGTCGCCCGGGCGATCTGCGCCGCGCCGCGCATGACGACCGAGGCGCCGGGCCGGGCCTGGCCGCCGTCCGCGCGGACGACGGCATCGGGGTCGAGCAGTTCAAGCAGCCGGTCAAAGTCGCCCGCGCGGGCCGCGGTGAAGAACGCGTCCACGACCGCGCGCTGCTGCGGCAGGCTCACGTCGGGGATGGTTGGCCCCGCCTGCCTGACCTGGCGGCGGGCCCGGCTGGCCAGCTGCCTGGCGCCCTGCTCCGATCGCCCGGCAAGCTGCCCGATCACCTTGAACGGCACACCGAACACGTCATGCAGCACGAACGCCACGCGCTCAGCGGGCGTCAGGGCGTCCAGCACGACCATCAGCGCCAGCCCGACCGATTCGGCGAGCAGAACCTCCTGTTCCGGGTCGGGCGCGGCGTCGTCAGCGCGGACAGTGATCGGGTCTGGCACGTGCATACCGGCGGGCCGCTCCGGCCGGGCGGCCCGGGCGCGCAGGACGTTCAGGCACGCGCGGGTGAGGATCGTGGTCAGCCAGCCGCTCACGTTCCCCACGCCGTCGGTCCCGGCGGCGGCGAACCTCACCCACGCCTCCTGCACCGCGTCATCGGCCTCGGCCAGCGAGCCGAGCATCCGGTAGGCGATCGCCCGCAGGTGCCGCCGGTGCTGCTCGAATACGCGGGCCAGCCCTGCGTCCTGGCCCGTGCCCGGTGCCGCGTCTTCGCTCACTCGTCACATCCTCGCCCCGCCGCGCGTCATCAGCTATGACACGCACACACTGACACGCCGGACCGCGCCGGCGTGACGGACACGGGAGCAAGCCCATGCGAGTACTGATCATCGGTGCCAGCGGCGCCGTCGGGATCCACCTGACCCGCCAGCTCACCGGGCAGGGGCAGGAGGTGACCGGGACGTGCCGTTCCGCGTCCAGGGCAGGCAAGATCCGCTCCGCAGGCGCGACCCCGCTTGCCCTGGACGTCCTGGACGCCGCCGCGACCAGGTCGGCGGTGGCGCACGTGCGCCCGGACGCGATCATCTGCCAGGCGACCGCGCTGGCAGGCATGCGCTTCGGGCGCAGCCTGGACAAGACATTCGCTGCCACCAACCGGCTGCGGACGGACGGCACCGACAACGTGGTAGCCGCCGCCCGCTCGGCCGGAGTGCGCAAGCTCCTCGTGCAAAGCTTCGCGCCGTACCGGTACGCCTCACCGGGGCTGGTAGCTTCCGAAGACGACCCGCTGCAGGCCGAACCACCAGCCAGCGCAGCGCAGACCTTCGCGGCGATGACCCACCTGGACCAGGCGGTCACAGCCGCCGGCGGGACCGCGCTGCGCTACGGCGGGTTCTACGGCGAGCCAGACCAGCTGACGACCGCCGTGGCCAGGCGCCAGTACCCCCTGATAGGCGACGGCAGCGCCATGATGTCGTTCATCCACCTGCACGACGCGGCCGCGGCAACGGTCCTCGCCCTGGAAGCTGACGGCCCGGCCATCTACAACGTCACCGACGACGAGCCTGCCCCGATGCGCGAGTGGCTCCCGGCGCTCGCGGCCGCGCTCGGCGCCCGCCCGCCCCGGCGCGTGCCGCAATGGGCCGGCCGGCTGATCATGGGCTCCGGGCTGGACATGCTGATGCAAGCCCGCGGCGCAGCCAACGCGAAAGCCAAGAAGGAACTCGGCTGGACCCCGCGCTACCCGACCTGGCGCGAGGGATTCCGCGCGATCAGCACGATCAGGGCGTGAAGAGGCCGCTGCGCGGCCAGCCCGGACGAGCTGCGCGCAGGGGCGCTGGCTAGGTTGGAACTGTGCATCTCGGCGCCGTGAGGGAAGCGCCGCCGCTGGCCCTGGCCTGCGGTGCTGTCGCGGCGGCCAGGAACGCGCGCGGCCTGGTCCTGGACGCCGAGCTGCTGTCCGGCGCGGGCCGCCTGGCACGCGCGTACTCGCTCGCCGGGCTCGCGGTCGAAGAGGTGGGCAAGGCCGAGAGCCTGACCATCCTGGCGGCCATGCCCGAGAACCTGAGGGCGCGGGCGCCGGTCGGGCGCCTGCTCGAGTGGCACCAGCTGAAGCTGATCATGGGCCAGCTGACCGCCGCCATCCCGTTCAGCCCGCCCGACAAGCCGCCTGCCAAGGTGACCAGGTTCGCCACCATGCCCCTGAGCGAGGTCGCCGGGATACTTGACCAGGCACAGGCGTTCGCCGAGAACGCCGACCGGCTCAAGCAACGCG
Organism: Streptosporangiaceae bacterium; assembly: GCA_030045175.1. Classification (GTDB taxonomy): domain Bacteria; phylum Actinomycetota; class Actinomycetes; order Streptosporangiales; family Streptosporangiaceae; genus Chersky-822. The sequence goes on from JASIBM010000313.1 coordinate 4,655, forward strand.
GCCTGTACGTGGACGTGGACCGCAGCGGGCAGATCCGCGAGCCGTGCGAGGTCACCGCGGCCGAAGTCCGCGACCAGCTCGGCCGGGCGCGGCGAGCCGCCTCGGCAGCCACCGCGCTGCTTGAGCCCAGCGCGCCACTGTGGCTCACCTGCCCTGAGGCAGCCGGAGCCGAGGTCTCGCGCGCCCTGGTCAGCGCGTTCGGCGCGCTGGGATCTGCCCGAAGTCCCGAGGCTGCCGCGGACGTGCTGCGCAACGCCGCCACCAACGTTCGAGGCCAGATGTCATCAGCTGGGCGACGACGTTCTGCGGCACGATGTGGCCGGGGAATGGCAACGACCTGAAAGCAGTCCAGTTCGCCCGTCGGCCGGGCCGCTGAGACTTGCCCGGTTAGTCTGTTCTCTTGGTGATGCCTGCGGAGTCGCTAGAAGCGACGGGGCTTCGGGCGGCACGGGCGGCCGCCCAGGCTGACCTGAGGCGATCGGCGATCCCGCCTTCGGGATCAGTTCGCTCAGCGGGCGGCTGGGCGCTGTCAGGGTGCAGGCCAGCGGGAGCCGCCGCAGCGGGATTGAGGTGCATGATGGTCAGCGGCGGCTGGTCACCAGCGCGCGGCGACCGGGCGAACGCGGCGATCGCCGTTCCCAGGATCGTCGCCTCGGCCACGTGATCGTGCATCCCTTCCTGGGATGGGCATTCCCGCTCGCCGATGTGCAGCGTCATCTGGCCGACGACGACACCGTCCGCGCCCTGAGCGGTCACCGCCTTTTCTAGCTGGCTGCGTGCGTCCCTGCGGGTGTCCTTGACCAGTTCGCTGTAGCTGCGCACCTCAGTGTTGGCCCTCCGGCGCGTCTGGCCGCGGGTGCGCAGGTCATCATGGCGTGCGCCGAGCGCGACGCCGAAGACCAGCGCGGTCGGGATCCAGCCGCCGCGCAGCAGCCTGGTGAACTCGGGCGCGGACAGGTGCGAGGTGAACGGAGCGGCCGGGCGGATCTCGGTGCGCGCCCGGACCGCGGTCCCCTGGATGGTGAACTCCGTTCCGCCCGCCGGGAATGGCCTGATGCTCAGCGTCATCCCGACGATGCCGTCGGCGTCCAGTTCACGGCACTTCTCGATCACTCGGGACAGCACCCGCTGGCGCGCCCCGAGCCGCTTGCGCAGCAGCAGGTTGAAGGGCCCGCTCTCAGCCGAAGCCAGGTTGGTCCCTGGTACGTACGTGCCCATGACCGAGCACTTTCCGCCGCGGCTGATGTAGCCCAGATGGACCACGGCCGCGCCCAGCACGTGCCCGACGGGCTGGAAGCCCACGCTGGTGATCGCGGCCATGTCCTGCACCGAGAGCAGTGACCCCCAGGCTCCGGCGCCGCGCGGGCGCTCCGCTCCCTGGCCGTCCAAGCCGGCCGCCACGTCCGCACGCCCATCAGCCATGGCTAACACGCCGTCCTCGACTAGGCCGCCGGCTCAGGGGTCGTATCTGATGATCTCGCCGTACTCCGGCGTCGAGCCGCTTACCAGGAAGCCGATCGCCCACAGTGACTTAGTTCCGGGAATCTGGACGAGAGCGCCGGGCTCCGACTCAAGCGTGCCCATTGTGGGAATCGCGCTGTTATGCCAGTGCCCGCCTGTGAAGTGGGCAAATACGCTCGTCTCGGTGCCAGTGAGAGTGGTGATGAACCAGAATCCACCGTCGCCATCTGAGGCGAACTGACTGGGCACGCCAACCGAGGCCGGGATTTTGGTGCTGGTCCACCGTCCGGTCCAATGCAGCAGTTCGAAGCTGACCTTCCCCGCTTTCGGGCCAAATACCTCGCCCAGCGACCAGACCGACTTCTCGCCGAGCGCCACCAGGCCAGACGGGATGAGGGTGGCCCCGGCCGCAGGATGCGGGAACGACACGGTCTTCCAGGACTTGCCGTCCCAGTGGGCCAGGATCCGCGGGCCGTAGCCTTTCGCGAAGCCGGATAGCCAGATGTCATCCGGTGCCAGCCCGATCGCGAGCGACGGGATGATCGGAAGGGAGACCTTCTGCCAGCGGCCGTCCTGGTAGTGCCCGGCGAGCGTCGGGTCGGTCGCGGCGTCGATGCTGAAAGCCCAGACGTCGGAAGCCGAGAACACCGCGCTCGCGATGTCGGCGGTGCCGCCCTCGATCGGCCGCTCGACCCACGCCGGGAGGTCCATCAGGCTCCAGCCCGAGCCATTGAAGACTTCTGCCCGCCCGTTACTGTCGAAGACCCACAAGTTCCGCGCGGAGCTGGCCTGCATGCCCTCAATCGTCGTCGGGCTGCTCAGCTCAGTCGGCAGGTCAACCGAACTCCAGTGCTGGCCGTTCCAGTGCAGCATCAGGTTCTGGCCGGAGTCACCACCCGACGGGCACGGATCGCAGGTCCATGTGGTCCACGCGTCGGCGGGCCCGGTTGCCACGATGTCGCCCTCGCCCACCTCGCTGGTCGCCGATCCGGTCGTGCTGACAATCCGCCAGCCGGACGTGCCGGAAGCGGCGGCGGGCAACGCGCCGGCCACCACGGTGAGGACGACCACACCGGCCAGTCCGCTCAGTCGCCACGCCAATCGGACGGGATTTACCACGAATCCTCCACAAAAGATTGCCTATCGTGCAGCAGTACCGAACGCGAAGTTGCGATTTGATCGTGACGGCTAGTCCGGATTCTCGTCAAGAGCTGGCGGGACCGGGCCTGTACAGCACCGGGTTGAGGAACCCGAACGGTGTCGGCTGGCCCTGCTGGGCCGCCGTGACCAGGCCGGCCACCTGACGACCCGGATCAGGGAAATATCAGGGATAGCCCTGAACCGCGCAAGGTCGCCACCAGGCCGCTCGATGGCTAGCTGATGGTCGTGACATAGGCACCGACAAGGCCGGCGCGCTGCCGGTCAAAGTCGCCTTGACGCCGCTCTTCGTGGCCGTCGGTGAAGTGCGCGAAGGCCTTTGCGGATGTGATCGGGTTGACCTCATCTTCGGCGTGGTTGTGGAATGCGACGTGCAAGAATGAGTCATCGGCCAGCCGCAGGACCAGGTAGGAAATATTGTCCGGGCGGACCTGGGCAAGCTCAGCGAACACCCCCTCGACCCGGCGCTGATTCTCGTCGGCTGCCTCGGCAGAGGCGGTGGCATATCGGGTGATCACGCAGAACTGCGCTGGCGCCGGCATTGACGTCTCGGCGCTATTACCGTGCTCAGCACTCATGGCGTGGTGTCCCGTCGCTCGCAGGATGGCTCATCGCGGCTATTGAATAATGCGGGCGCCCGTCGTGGCAAGGCCAGACCGCATTATGGCCTAGGACACCCCAAGATCAGCCCGTGACTTCATCGGCATCAGGGCCGTCGTCTGGCAGCACGATGCATGACTGCGGCGCGATTTCAAGGAACGCCTGGTCGCCGATCCGGGCCGGCGTGAGCGGATCCTGCCGGACGGTCAGCGTGACCCCGCCGACTTGTACCTGGCACTGCGCGATCTCACCGAGGAACTCGGCGCTGATGACCACGCCGGCGAGCACGTCGGGCGCATCCGGCCGGGTCGGGTGAGCGCGGATACCATGCGGGCGCAGCGAAAGCGTCACCTGCTCGCCAGGACCGGCGTCGCTAGGGCCGACGCGGAGCGTAACGCCGAGCGCGCGGACCAAGATGTCGCCGCCCGCAAGTCGCTCCTCGACGGTGCCGGGGACTAGGTTGGCCCGCCCGACGAAGTCGGCTACGAATCGGGTCGCGGGCTGGTGATAGATCTCCTGCGGGGTTCCCTCCTGCATGAGCCGCCCGTCCTGCATGACAGCCACGCGGTCGGACATGGCCATCGCCTCGGCCTGATCATGCGTCACGTAGAGCGTGGTGATGCCGAGCCTGCGCTGCAGGTTCCTTAGCTCGCCGCGCATCGCGTCCCTGAGCCTTGCGTCAAGATTGGACAGCGGCTCGTCAAGCAGGAGCAGGCGCGGGCGGCGGACGAGGGCGCGCGCCACCGCGAGCCGTTGCTGCTGGCCGCCGGACATGGCGACGGCAGGGCGTCCGGCCAGCTCGCTGAGCTGTACCAGCGCCAGCGTCTCCTCGACCAGGCGCGCGATCTGCGCCCGCGCGATCCGGGGCCTGGCAACCCGCAGCGGGAACGCCACGTGCTCGAAGACGGTCAGGTGCGGCCAGATCGCGTAGCTCTGGAAGACCATTCCGAGGTCGCGCCGTTCCGGCGGCACGTGCCTGCCCGGACCAGACAGCACCGTCCCTGACAACCGGATCTCGCCGCCGTCGCAGCGCTCGAGCCCGGCCACGCAACGCAGCGTGGTGGTCTTACCGCAACCAGACGGGCCGAGCAGGGAGTAAAAGCGCCCGGCCTCGATCGTAAATGACACGTCGCGCACGACTCGCTGCCGTCCTCGGTCCGCCAGGTAGTCCTTGCAAAGTCCGGTGACCTCAAGGCCATTGCCACGGTGGCAGGCTGGCTGGCCCACTCCTGGCTCCTCCCCTCGCCCATTCATGTCGTCCATTCATGCCACGCCGGGCGGCACCTTACCTGGCAGTGCGTCCCCAGGTGAGTGCCTTGCGGGCTTTGACCAGGGTATGTGAGAGCATGGGTCCGGGAAACGCGACTAAGGGATAACCACGGGGGCGATGACCTGCGGCATCGGAAAGGAGATCTTGAATGAGGCCACATTGGCCCGGCCGCGCCGCCACCGTGGTGATTACCGCGGCCCTCGGCCTGGCGCTGAGCGCCTGCTCAGGCAGCGCCTCACCCGCGCGCACCACAGGCATCCGGCTGGCGGCACTGCCCGCAGGGACGACCTGCCAGGCTGTGCACGTCGGCATCATCACCCGATGCGAGAACTTCTACACGGCCTACTGGCCGACCATCAGCGCTAACCTGAAGAAGCTGTATCGCCAGGCGCTGCGGACCGACGGCGGCGACCTGGTGATCTGGGACTGGTACGCGCTGAGCCCGGCGGAGATCGCGGCGTTCACCAAGCAGTTCCCTGGCCTTAAGGTCTCGACCCGAGGGCTGCAATACAACCTGTCATCCGCGGTGATCTTGGCGAAGGCATCCGGCAGCCGCAACAGCGACATAGTCAAGGGCTCGATCGTCACCATGACGCAGGCCTATGACCGTGGTTTCTGGTCCAAGGTCAACTGGACGAAGTTCGGCGTGCCGAAGCAGTTCCTGCAGATCGGCGGCGCCAGCACCGGCCTGCTGCCAGACAGCGTCAATTCGCCGCTGCTTGACTACAACGCCAGCGAGGTCTCGGACCTGCCGGTGAACCTGCAAGGCTTCCTGCGGCCGCGGTGGAAGCACAAGATGGCCATCGCGGACTACAACGCGCAGAACTTCACTGGCTACGGGATGAAGTACGGCCAGGCGGCCATGGTGTCGCTGATCAGGTCGCTCAAGAGCCAGGGCGTCCTGACCGTCACGGCGAACCCGGACACCTTGCTATCCAGCGGCGACGACCCGGTGGTGCTCGGCGGCCAGTTGTTCGACCCGAACCCGGCGCTGCGCGTGGCGCCGATCAGGAACGCCAACATGTACGTCCAGTTCATCGGCGTCAACACCGACGCGTCGAATGTCCCAGGTGCCGAGCTGTTCAGCCTCTGGTCGGCTTACGATCCGGCGTGGCTCAAGATGGTGCTGACCGAGCCGGCCTTCGATACCCTGGCCATGCCCTACCCTGGCCTGCCGGCCGCCACCTTCGCGGAGGCCTCTGGCCTGCTTAAGAAGAACATCGACGTATGGCTGCCGATGATCAAGAACAACTGGGGCATCTTCGAGAGCTGGCAGAACCGCAACAAGTACAACAGGCTGATCGCAGCCGCCAACACGGCACTGAACGGCTGACACCTGAAGCGGCTAGCCCCGGTACGGCTAACACCGCGCAAGCCCAGCGGCATGACGCTGGCGATCGCCGGCTCGGTGGCCGTCATCGCCTACCTGCTGCTGGCACCCCTGCTCGTGCAGCTTGCCTCGTCGCTGCGCGGCCCTTTCCTGCCCCTGGGCATTCCAGGGACAAGCTGGAGCCTCGGCGCCTACCGCCAGCTCGCCACGGCAGGAGGCCTGCTCGCCACGGTCAGGGCGACGGCCGCCTACGCCGGGGGCGCCACCGTGGTATCCGTGTGCCTCGGCTGGGCGCTGGCCTGGCTCGTCGTCCGTACCGACATCCCCGGCCGCAACGTCGTCACGGCGCTGGTCATCGTGCCCTTCGCCATCCCGCCGATCGTCCGCGCGCAAGCCTACGTCCTGATGCTCTCGCCCACGTCCGGGGTGCTCAACCAGGTGCTCAGGCTAATGTCCTTCTCGCGCGCGGCGAGCGGGCCGATCGATCCGTTCAGCTTCTTGTCCATGACGATGGTCCAGGGGCTCTCCAGCGTCACCTTTCCCTTCCTGCTGTTCATGCCGGTCCTGCGCAACATGGATGGCTCGCTCGAAGAGGCCGCGCGGGTGTCCGGCGCGACGTGGGCGCGCACGCTGCGAAAAGTGACGCTGCCCGTGCTATGGCCGGGCACGCTCTCTGTGATCGCGCTGTCACTCATGCTGATGCTTGGCAACCTGGAGATCCCGCTGCTTTTCGGCCAGCAATCCGGGCGCGACATACTCGCGCTGCGCTTGTGGAACCTGATCACCCCGGTCGGCGGGCAGTTGCCCGAGTACGGCGTGGCGGCAGCGTACGGCGTCACCTTCATGGCGGTCGTCGCCGGGATCTTCGCGATCTACCTCCGGGCGACCCGGCATGCCGCTCGCTGGGCGACCGTCACGGGGAAGGGGTTCCGGCCCGCCACGTTGCCACTCGGACGCTGGCGGGTAGCGGCACTGGCCCTGCTCATACCGTTCCTTATCCTGACCGCGGTGCTGCCGGTCCTGGCGCTGGCATGGTCGGCGATCACGCCCTACCCGCTGCCGGTGACCTGGTTCAGCCTCGTCCATCACACATCGCTTGGCGCCTTCCATGCGGTGCTCGCCGATCCGCAGTTCTGGGCCTCGCTGACCCGCACCGTGATCATCGCGGGAGTCAGTTCCACGATCGCCACCACGGTGGCGACCATCGCCGCCTTCGCGGTGGCGCGGAGCCGCCGCCGGCTCCCCGCGACCGCGCTGGACATCCTGGCCAGCTCATCGCTGGCCATACCCGCGGTCATCGCCGGGTTCTCCGCGTTCCTGTTCTACCTGGTGATCAACCGATGGATACCGCTGTCAGGGACGATCTGGGCGATGGCAATCGCTTACGCCTACCGGCTCTCGGTCTGCTACCGGACCTCGCACGCCGCCGTGCTGCAGATCCACGCCGAACTTGACGAGGCCGCCGCGGTGAGCGGGGCCGGCCGGCTAACCGCGTTCCGCCGGATCGTCATGCCGCTACTGCTGCCGACGGCGGCGGCCGCGTGGATTCAGCTCTTCATCCTCGGCGCGAACGAGTTCACGCTGGCGGCGTTCTTGTCAACACCGCAGAGCCAGCCGCTGTCGATGTACATCTACGCGCGGATCAACCCTGAGAGCGGCCAGCTGTACGCGCCCAGCCAGGGCGCCGCGATGGCGCTGATCTTCACCGTCATGGTCGTGCTCGCGAGCTACGGGCTCAACGTCGCGGTCCAGCGCCGGCGGGCCGGGCCGGGCACATCGGGCGCCGGTACGGCTCAGGCCAGCCCGAAATGCTCGGCTCCGTTGCGCCAGAAGAACCGGTCACGCGCGGCGTCGCCGAACCCGGCCAGCGCGTCGCCGAAGATCTCGAAAGGCCGCCGCCCGCCCTCGGGGTGCGGGTAGTCGGTCGAGAACATGAACAGCTCCGGACCGCACTGATCGATGAGCCAGGCCGTGTCCTCGAACGCGAACGGCGTGAACCGCACCTGGCGGCGGATGTACTCCGATGGCTTGAGCTCGAGCTCGGCCAGCAGCGGCTCGGACTTCGAGAACGACCGGTGCGCGTGATCGAGGTTGCGTAGCATCCCAGGGACCCAGTTCGCGCCCTGCTCGATCGCCGCGCCCCGCAGCTGCGGGTGACGGTGGAAGACGCCGTCGAGAACCAGGCACGCAAGGAACCGCTCCGGTGAGTGGTGCAGCACGGGGAAGTCCTTGGCCCGCAGGTTCTCGCCGCCGCCGAGCCAATCGACCGGCCGCGGGCGGCCGTTCCTGTGGAACTCCCTGGGGAGCAGCTTGCCTCCCCCCACGTGCAGCACGAACGGCACGCCGGCCTCGGCCAGGCGTGCCCACACCGGCTCCAGATCGACGTGCGCGGGCGAGAAGGCCCCTGGCGCCTCTGACGGCAGCCAGACGGCGGCGACACCCAGCTTGAGCGCGGCGTCAAGTTCCTCGATCGCGCGGCCCGGCTCGTTCAGCGGCAGATAGCCGACGGCAAGCAGCCGCTTATCGGCGCCGCAGAACTCGGCCATCGCCCGGTTCAGCGCCCTGGTGCCGCCGTAGCGCACATCCGGATCGTCGGAACGGGCGAACTGCCCGAGCGAGAACGTCGGGAACACCAGCTGCGCGTCAAGGCCGAGCGCGTCGAGCACCCGCGAGCGCACGCCAGGATCGAGCGCACCCGGCGCCCGCCATCCCTTAGGGCCCGCGATGACATCGGCGCTGACCTGCTCGCCGCGCTGCCGCTCCCACAGCGCGGGCAGCGACGCCATCAACGCCGCCGCGTCCTTGCCTGCCTTCTCAAGGCCGAGGGAACCGAGCTTCGCCCGCACGTCAGGATCGGCGTAGCCTGCAAGCCAGTCCTCCACCTCCATCACGTGGCTGTCCGCATCGAAGATCACTGGCAACCAGCTCCTACCGGTAGGTGGTCCAGCCAGTCTTGCCGAAACGCCCGGCGCAATCAATCGGCGACCCGGCCGGCGGTCACGACGCGGAGCGTGGTCATGAGTACGTGGTCATGAGTAGCAGTAGGAGTCGCTCGATGCGTCGCCGCCCTCCAGCCTGACCTGGTGCACCCGGCGGCCGCGGAACATGTCGCCGTCGAGGAAGAACCGCTCGTCGAACGTGATCCCGCCGCTCGCGCCCGCGTCGAGCTTGGCCATCCAGGCGCCGACGCCATCGGGATAGAACTGCTCGTCCCACGCGCCGTAGAGCGAGTTGGTGAAGTAGACCCGCTTGCCGTCCCTGCTCACCTCGACCATCTGCGGGCCGCCGGAAAGCGGCCGGTCCGGCCGGGACGGGTGCGCGCCGCGCCTGGTAATCCCGCCGATGCGCGCCGACCCGGTCTCGCGCGGGTGGAACGGGTCGGACACGTCGAACTGCTTCATCTCGCCAGTCCCCCAGCACGACGCGTAGAGGAACTTGTCGTCCACCGACAGCGCGATGTCGGTGACGAGCGGCGGCACCGCGCCGAAGCCCTGGAGCAGCGGCGGGAGCTGGCCGGCAGGCGCGGGCTCGGCCGGGATGGTGATGACCTTGGTCGCCGCCCACGTTCCGGCCCTGTCGTGCCAGAGCCAGACCGAGGCGGACAGGTCCGCCACGCTGACCACCACCCCGACGAAGCCGTACTTCTTCGCCGGGTCGTGAGCCGGGCGCAGCTCCAGCGCCATCTGGTGCTCATCGCCGAGGTCCACGGTCTGGACATGGCGGCCGGATGCCATGTCCCAGAAATGCAGCCGGTGGCCGTACTTACGGCCGAGGAGTAGCTCGGGCACCATCCCGTCCTCGATCATCGACGGGGTAGCCCACTCGGAGGTGACAAGCACGTCGTGGTTGATGTGCCACCACACGTCGTAGGCCAGGTACTGATCGCTGCGGTCCTGCTCGAACTGGCCGAGCACGTCGAACGTCGCGTGGTCGAGCAGGGCCACGCCGCCGGGGCCCTGCGCGCCGTCGGCGCCGCCGAGGCAGGACACGTACAGGTAGCCGGGCCCGCAGTGCACGGTGTGCGGGCGCGAGTAGCCGGCCACCTTGCCAAGTTCCGCCGCGCCGAGCTCTTTCACGACCCGCGGCGAGGCTGGGCTGCCCAAGGTGTCGAGGATGTAGACGCGCGATGAGCGGATGCCGGGCACGACCAGGTACCTGCGGTCGCCGTGCGCGTGCGACCCGGTCGGGCACAGCGCGCTCGAGCAGGCGTTCCACCCGAAGTGGTGCAGCTCGTCGCCAGTGTGCGGCAGCTCGGTGAAGCCGATGACGCTGGCGTAGCCCGCCGACGCGGGATCGGTATCCACCACCGCGATCGCGTCGGGCTGATCGGCCGGACGTGAGAACGCCGCAACGTAGGCGAGCCGCTCAGGCGGGCCTGCCGCCGCGTCGCGCGGGGAACGGTAGAACGTGGGGTCGTGGTGATGAGCGTGATCGTCATGAACAGCGTGATCGTCAGATGCCACCTGAGTCCCCTGCCCAATCTTCGCCCGCCGTGTTCAAAGCCGGGGCAAAGAATAGGCAGCGCTTGAGCGCGGCGCCCGCTACGCAAACCATGCCGCCGGCTGATCAGTCCGGTCTTGCCGACCCAGCGGCGGGCGGTGGGAACAGGCCAAGCGTTTCGAATTGGCGGTGAATCTGGTCTAGCAGGGCCGTCTGCTGGGACATCGTCACCTGGAGCTCGTGCACTTGCTTGGTCAGCTCGGTGTTCTCCGCGATCGCCACCTTCAGTTCTCGCTCGATGGCGGCGTCCCGCTCCACGGTGGCCCGGATGTGCGCCAGCAAGACGGTCAAGGCGTCTTGCGCACGGTTGGCGGCGGCCGCGACGAGGAAGCCGATGAAGAGCTCGGCAACGGTCGTGATCAGGTTGAGCGGGAAGTTGTAGCCAGTCGAGGTGAACCACCTCGGCAACCAGGCGCCAGAGGCGAGGCGGGGACCGCCAATGGCGAAGATCATGGTCCAGCACGCGATCAGGACCAACCAGAACGCGATGTTGGTGGGCCTGCCCATCGCCTCGGAGACCCAGTTCGCGAACCTGAGGAAAGGCCCTGGGGGCTTCTCGATCTCGGTCGGCTCGGTCGGGTCAATGGTCGGATTCGGCGTGGTGATCGCCATGCTGGAAGCGGTCATGGTCGTTCCAATCGAATGTCTGCGGCGGGCACACGCCGTGCCGCGTTCTGTCTGGCGGTAAGCTGCCGACGCCCAGCGTGACCTGCGCTGCCTGCCACGACCTGGGCGTTCTTGCGCTACGGAAATAGTTGCGCATACGGCCAGAATTCGCGATTGGAACCTGGCTAACCCAGGGACAGCAGGCAGTTCGCCCGGCCGACTATCGCAGCCCTCCGGCGAGCGCGACGACGACGCCGATCGCAGCGGCACCGAGAATCGCGGGCACTACCCCGCGTCGCAGCACCAGCAGCCAGCCGGCCGCCAGTATCAGCACCACGACCTGCCAGAACTGGGTGAGTCCGAGCCCGAGCGTGACAGCGGCACCGGCGATGGCGCCGATCGCGGCGGGGCCCGCGCCAGACAGGAAAGCCTGAGCGGCCCGGCTGCGCCGGAACGCGTCAAAGTGCCTGCCGCCCGCCAAGACGAAGACGAACGACGGCGTGAACGCCACGAGCACGGCGAGCAAGCAGCCCGCCACGCCTGCCGCGGCGTAGCCGACCACGCCTACGGTCAGCACCACGGGGCCGGGCGTCACCTGGCCCAGCGCCACCGCGCTAAGGAACTGCGCCGTGGTCATCCAGTGGTAGGTATGCACGGCGTCGTGCTGCATCAGCGGGATGATGACGAAGCCGCCCCCAAAGGACAGCGCGCCGACCTTGAACGCGACCCACGCCAGCGAGCCGAGACCGCCCACCCCGATCGCTTTCGCCGCGAGCGGCATGAGCATGGCGGCCGGTCCCCTCGGGCGCTCCCCGCCGCCGGGGTGCGCCAGCGCCACCGTCCGCCGCTGGTCACGTGGCGGCCGGCTGATCCACCACTCGAGCAAGCCACACCCCAGCAGGACCGCGACCAGGTACTCGCCCGCCACGTTCGCCGCAACGGCGCCCGCGAGCAGGTAGCAGATCCAGCGACCCCTCGCAGGGATCGCCCGGCCCGCTCGCCGCCAGCTTGCGGGCATGAGGCCGGCGGCCGCGGCGACCGCGATCGCCGGCACGGACGCTCCGGCCCCGTCCGCGGCGCCGGTCACCCACGCCGGCGGCGCGTGCTGCAGGAACAGCACGGACAGGCCCAGGATGATGATGAGGCCCGGCACAATGAAGCCGACGCCGGCGACGATCGCGCCCAGGGGACCGGCTAGCCGCCAGCCACAGAAGATAGCCATTTGGGTCGAGGCCGGGCCGGGCAGCAGCGACGTCGCCGCGATCCCGTCCTCGAACTCGGCCTCGGTCAACCAGGCGTTCCGCTGCACGCACAGCCGGCGCAGCAACGCGATGTGCGCGGGCGGGCCGCCAAAACCCGTGATACCAATCCGGGTCCACTGCCGGGCGATCACCGAGAGGGGAACGCGCTGCGTGGTCGTCACAGCCCTCGTCTGCTCGCGTGGCTGCACGCAAGGCCCCTTCCGGATGTCGCCGACACCGCCCTCATCAGGCTAGCGAGCGGGCGCCTGGAGCAGATCGACTCGGCGGCTGGCTGTCCGGATCTCGGCATGACGTGGCCGATTCGCCCTGGGCGGCCCGCTGGAGTGCGCCGCCCGGTCAGCCGCCGACTAGGCGGGCCCCTTCGGCGTCGACTCGCAGCGGGAGCACTCGCCAGGGCGCGCCGACCTGCGCCGCGATCCGCGCCACTTCTGCCGCATCGGCTGCCCGGTCGTCAACCGTGAAGGCCAGCACGGAAGGCCCGGCGCCGGACACGACGGCCGGGATGCCCGCCGCGCGCAGCGTGGCCACCAGCGTCGCGGTCCGCGGCATGGTCGAGGCGCGGTAGCGCTGATGGATGAAGTCCTCGGTAGCCGGCATCAGCAGGTCGGGCCTGCTGGTGAGCGCGACGATCAGCAGAGCCGCCCGAGTCGAGTTGGCCGCGGCGTCGGCGTGCGGTACCTGATCCGGCAGCGCCCTGCGCGCGGTGCTCGTCGCGACCGGCACCGCGGGCACGCAGAGCACCGGGGCGAGTCCGGCCAGCGGCGTCAGCCGGACCACGCTTAGTCCTGCCCCCGTGTCAAAGGCGATGGTCAGCCCGCCTGCCTGGCAGGCCGCGACGTTGTCGGGATGACCCTCGATCTCGCACGCCAGCCGCAGCACGTCCGAGTCAGCCAGCATGCCTGCGGGATCGGTCGCGGCCTCGCGGGCGGCTGCCAGCGCCCTGGCCGCGAGCAGCCCGGCGACGATGGCCGCCGCCGACGAGCCAAGGCCGAAGCCCTGGGGCACCGCGTTCCGGCATCTGATCGCGATTCCAGGCGGCTGCCCGCCGGTCGCCTCGAATCCCGCGCGCATCGCGCGGACGACCAGGTGCTGGTCCGGACGCCAGCGCTGGCCCGCGCTGACGCCGGTCGCCTGTACGTCGACGCCCGACTCGGCGACCCGCGCCTGGACCCTGTCGTGCAGGCTAAGGGCCAGCCCGAGCGAGTCGAAGCCAGGCCCGAGGTTCGCGCTGGTTGCAGGGGCGACGACGGTGACAGGCTGACCAGGCCAGCTGGTCATCGCAGCTTCAGTGCCGTCGCCGCGGCCTCGACGTCGATGCTGATCGTCGCCGGCGGCCGCGCGCCCGCCACCGCGATGTCAGGGTCCTTGAGGCCATGTCCGGTGATCGTGCACACGACCACCGAGCCCGGCGCGACCTGCCCGGTCGCGCAGGCCTGCAGCAGGCCGGCGACGCCCGCCGCGGACGCGGGCTCGCCAAACACGCCCTCCCGCTCGGCCAGCAGGTGGTAGGCGGCAAGGATCTGCTCGTCGGTCACGGCCCCGATCAGTCCGCCGGAAGAGTCCCTGGCGTCCACGGCCAGCTGCCAGGACGCCGGGCTGCCGATCCGGATCGCGGTGGCCACGGTGACTGGGTTGGGTACCGGCTGGCCCGTGACCAGAGGCGCTGCACCCGCCGCCTGATACCCCAGCATCCGCGGCGCCTTCGTGGCCTGATCGTCGGCTAGGTACTCGGTATACCCGAGCCAGTAGGCGGCGATGTTGCCGGCGTTGCCGACCGGCAGACAGTGCACGTCCGGCGCGTCGCCGAGAACGTCGACGATCTCGAAGGCGGCCGTCTTCTGCCCCTGCAGCCGGTCCGGGTTGATCGAGTTGACCAGCGCCACCGGGTAGTCTGCCGCCAGCTTACGGACGAGCTCCAGGCAGTCGTCGAAGTTGCCGTCCACCTGCAGCAGCTGAGCACCATGCGCCAGCGCCTGCGCCAGCTTGCCGAGCGCGATGCTGCCCTTGGGCACTAGCACCGCGCAGCCGATTCCGGCCCGGGCCGCGTACGCGGCGGCGCTCGCGGAGGTGTTGCCCGTGGAGGCACAGATCACCGTCCGCGCGCCGCGGGCAGCGGCAAGCGTGACCGCGACCGTCATGCCCCGGTCCTTGAAGGACCCGGTCGGGTTGCCGCCCTCGACCTTGAGGTACACCGAGCACCCGGTCAGCTCGGACAGCACGCGCGCCGGGAGTAGCGGCGTGCCGCCCTCGCCGAGCGACACCACCGGGACGTTCGGGGGCACCGGCAGCCGGGAGCGGTACTCGGCGACGACACCATGCCAGCGCGACGGCCTGGTCATCGCCGCGCTCACCTATCCGCCGCCGCCCGGCTGGGCGGCATCAGCCGGCCGGGCGGCCTGATCATCACTCGCCCTCCAGGCCCTCGACCCGCATCACGCTGTCGACGTTGCGCACAGCCTCCATGGCACCGAGGGCGGCCACGGTCTTGGCGAGTGCCGCCTCCCTGGCGGCGTGCGTCATGATGATCAGGTTCGCGTCCTCGCCGCGGCCATCCTGGCGGACCGCCTTGATCGACACGCCCTGCTGAGCGAAGGCGTCGGCCACCGGTGCCAGCACGCCGGGCCGGTCGACAACGTCGAGTTGCACGTAGTAGCTGGTGCGGGCGTCACCGATGGGAATCAGCGGCAGCTGGGCGTAGCTGGCGGTGTCGGGCCCGCGCAGCCCGGCGAGCAGGTTCCTGGCGACGGCCACCGTGTCGCCGAGTACCGCGCTCGCGGTTGGTTGCCCGCCCGCCCCGGCACCGTAGAACATCAGGCGCCCCGCCGACTCAGCCTCCACGAACACGGCGTTGTAAGCCTCGCGCACCGCCGCGAGCGGGTGCGTGCGGGGGATCATCGCCGGGTGCACCCGCGCCGAGATGCCGCCGTTGGCCCGCTCGCAGATCGCCAGCAACTTGACGACGCAGCCGAGCGATCGGGCGCTGGCGATGTCGGCGCTCGTCACCGACAGGATGCCCTCGCAGTACACGTCGTCGGCAGTGACATCGGTGTGGAAGGCGATGCTGGCCAAGATGGCCGCCTTGGCGGCGGCATCGAAACCCGCCACATCGGCGGTCGGGTCGGCTTCGGCGTAGCCGAGGGCCTGCGCCTCGGCGAGCGCAGCGCTGAAGTCCTCGCCGGAGCTGTCCATCCGGTCGAGGATGAAGTTCGTGGTGCCGTTCACGATCCCGAGGACCCGCCTGACCGCGTCCCCGGCCAGGGACTCGCGCAGGGGGCGCAGCAGCGGAATGGCTCCCGCCACCGCCGCCTCGTAGTACAGGTCTGCGCCGGCCTGGCTCGCGGTCTTGTGCAGCATGGCCCGGTCGACAGCGACCAGAGCCTTGTTGGCGGTCACCACCGACTTGCCTGCGTTGAGCGCGGCCAGGACGAGCGTCCGCGCGGGCTCGATGCCGCCGATGAGCTCGATCACGATGTCCACGTCCGGACGGGTGACCAGCGACAGTCCGTCCGTTGTCAGCAGGTCCGCCCGGACCGGAACATCCCTCGGCCGGGCTGGGTCCCGGACGGCAACGCCGACGACGTCCAACGGCGCTCCGGCGCGGGCTCTCAGGTCGGCCGACTGCTCGGTCAGCAGCCGGAGCACCTGCGACCCGACGTTGCCGCAGCCCAGCAGCGCCACCTTCAGCGGCGCACGTCCCTCGGTGACCCGCATGACTGATTCCCGCCCGGCTGTGCCTTGCTCACCGGTTGCGCGCGCACCGGATTCCTGCGTCACGACGCTCCGCACGCAGCCCCCCTCGGGACCCCTGCGAGAACCGCCGACAGCAGTGAGCTGACGGCTGTCCTCCAGACTGCCGGGCTTCGCGTCGCCCAAAGCTTAGCGGGGCGGCCGGACCAGCCTGCCTCCCCGCCCGCGAACTGGCCGCCGGGACGAGAGCGGATCACCCGCGACATGCAGCCCGCCGGTAGGCCGCCGACGGGCGGACCGGGTTGAATGGCAGGCGAGCCGACGACGGCACGCCGTGGGCTGCCCGGCAGCGGCGTCATCGGCGCGCGACGAAACCCGGGCAGTGCCGCGCGTCGGAGAGTAGGCGGATGGCATGAAACCGATGTCCGAGGACTGGACCAGCGCGGTGGCGGTCGTCGCCCACCCCGACGACCTGGAGTACGGCGCGGCGGCGGCGGTGGCGCGCTGGACGCGCCAGGGCAAGCACGTCTCCTACGTGCTCGTCAGCAGCGGCGAGGCGGGGATCGCCGGCCGCGACCCGGCCGAGGTCGGCCCGCTGCGCGAAGCGGAAGAACGGCGCAGCGCCGCTGTCGTGGGCGTGTCGGACGTGCGGTTCCTCGGCCATCCGGACGGCGTGATCGAGTACGGCCTGGCGCTGCGCCGCGACCTGGCCAGAGCGTTCCGGCAGCTGCAGCCGGAGGTCGTGATCACGATGAGCTTCGACCTGACCTGGGGTGAGGACGGCCCGGTCAATCACGCCGATCACCGCGCGGTCGGCCTGGCGGTCCTCGATGCCTGCCGTGACGCCGCCAACGAGTGGGTCTTTCACGACCTAGCGCTGCCCCGTTCCCCAATCAAGGACGCGTATGTGGTCACAACCGGCAATCCAACTGATTTCGTAGACGTCACGGATACCATCGACGCGGGGATCGCATCCCTCCGAGAACACCAGGCCTATCTCGACGGGCTCGGGCATGACTT
>JASIBM010000314.1 GCA_030045175.1 Streptosporangiaceae bacterium
CGCGCTCTGCTGCAAGACGCCTTCCCTGGCGAGGCGGCCCGCCAGGATGGCGACCCGCTGCCTGGCAGGCAGCGCGGTGACGCCCATCAGCTCGGCAAGCTCACCCACCCGGTCCGCCTCGGCTAGCAGCTCAGTCAGCCTCGCCCGGCGATCCGCCCACTGCGGATCACCGTTCCTCGCGTGCCAGTTGCCGGCGATCGCAGCGTCACGCGAGAAGGACGCCGGCCACGACACCGCCGGGTAGTGCCTGGCGTAGGCGAGGTCGCGGTCCAGCGTCCACAGGCTGCGCACGAAGCGCTGGGTGTAGGAGGTCACCGGCTCGGTCATGTCCCCGCCGGCCGGCGACACGGCGCCGATCATCGTGATCGAGCCCACCGAATCGTTCAGGTTCCTGACTCGCCCGGCCCGCTCGTAGAAGGCGGCCAGCGCCGACGCCAGGCTTGCCGGGTAGCCTTCCTCGGCGGGCATCTCCCCGTTTCTCGACGAGAACTCCCTGAGCGCCTCAGCCCAGCGCGACGTGGAGTCGGCCACCACGACCACGTGCAAGCCCATGTCCCTGAAGTGCTCGGCCACCGCGGCCGCGCTGTAGATGCTGGCCTCCCTGGCCATCATCGGCATGTTGGAGGTGTTGGCGATCACCACGGTGCGGCTGGCCAGCATGCCGCCGGTGCGGGGGTCGGCGAGCGCGGCCAGCTCCGTCAGCATCTCGGCGAGCTCGTTACCGCGCTCACCACAGCCGACGTACACGATCACGTCGGCGTCGCACCACTTGGTGATCTGCTGTAGCAGCACCGTCTTGCCCGTGCCGAACCCGCCAGGCACGGCGCTGGCTCCGCCCCTGGCAACAGGGAACAGCACGTCGATGACGCGCTGCCCGGTCTGCAACGGCTCGTCGAGGTCAAGTCGCTCCTTGACCGGCCTGCTCAGCCTGATCGGCCACGAGCTGGTCAGCGGCACCGCCGTGTCGCCGACCGTAGCGATGATCTCGTCGGCAGCGACCCGGCCGGCCGATCGGATCCGGCGGACCGGCCCGCCGGCACCCGGTGGCACGAGCACGCGATATCCGACGCCGCCGGCCGTGGCCACCGTGCCCAGGCACGTGCCTGCCGCGGCCAGATCCCCGTTGCTGACCTCCGGGGTGAACTCATGCGAGCGCGCCTGGCCGGCGCTCATGCCCGGTCCGCCCCGTTCCCTCCCGTCGGCGGGGCGCCCGGCGACGGCCGGATCCAGCCACATTCCGGCATCGGCAAGCGGACGCAGCAAGCCGTCGAAGACCTGACCGAGCAGGTGCGGTCCCAGCCGGGCCGACAGCGGCTCACCACGGCTGGCGGCGGCGTCACCCGGTGCCAGCCCGCCGGTGTACTCATACGCCTGGACGGTGGCGTGGTCACCCTTGATCGAGACGACCTCGGCGGGCAGCCGGTACTTGCCGACCTCCACGACGTCGGACATGGCGATGCCGGCCAGGCCGGTTACCTCGACCAGCGGGCCGCTGACTCGCGTGACTCGCCCAGTTTCGCCGCTGGCGCTCATGGGTCGCTCCCCGGGCGTGGCACGGCCGTGTGCACTGACCGGCAGAGCGCGGCGATCCTGCCGTCGATCGCCACGATGGCCCGGTCGGCGAGCCTGGGCAGCGAGCAATCCACCGTGACGCCTGCGGCTTGCGCGATCACGCCGCCTTGCGGGTGCTCCGTGACCACGGCACCTGGCCCGGCGGCACGCGCCGCGAGCGCGCTGAGCCGTCGCCGGAGCAGCGGGTAGTCGGGCTCGTCGCGCAGCCCGAGCACGGCGTCCTTGATCCTGCGCACTATCTCGCCGCGAATGGCCACGTCCGCGCCGAGGGTCACCGATCTGGCAGCCTGCCGGCTCCGGCTGAGCTCGGCCATCGCGACCGGCCTGGCCTGCGCCGCACCGCTCGCCCTGGCCATGGCCATGGCCGCGTCGGCCTCCCGCTGCGCCCGCGTGATCGTCGCAGCGGCGGCGTCGCGGGCCCTGGCAACGACCTGCGCCGCGTCCTGCTCCGCCCGGCGCAGCAGGTCGGCTCGCACCGGCTCAAGCGCGGCTTCCTGCCTCGCCCGAAGCGTCATCGTGGCACCTCCGGGCGGCGCGCCCAGGCGACGGCCGCATCCGCATCCGGCAGCACCACCGGCAGCGCGTCCGGCCGGCTAGCGAGCTCCTCAGCGAGCCAGTCCGCCGCGTTCGGCGTGAGCACCACCACAACCGTGTCGTGCGGTAGCTCACGCCACGCGCGGATCGCCTCAAGCCGGTCACGGGCGGGGCAGATCAGCGCGCCTGCCAGGCCATAGCCATAGATGCGCAACGGCTCGCCGATCACCGCGATCCTGGCCATGACTTTAGGCCTTCCCGATCAAGATGATGCCGACGATCAGGCCGTAGATCGCGATCCCCTCAGCTAGCCCGACGATGACCATCGAACGGCCGAACAGCTCGGGGCGCTCGCTCATCACCGCCAGCGCGGCGGCGCCGACGTAAGCGACGGCGATTCCCGCCCCGATCGTCGACCCGGCCACGGCGATCGCCGCCCCGATCAGCGCGGCTGAATCGCCGCCCGTTCCTCCGGTCGCGCCGGCCTTGAGCGCTGCCGCCTTGCCCACCGCGGCGGCGCCAGCGACCGCCCCGCCAGGTCCCGCGACGACCGCGAGCAGCACGATGGCGGCCACGAGCACGACCACGCTCATCGCGGCCATGAGGTATGCCGCGGGCCGGCCGTGGCGTGCGGCGAGCCTGGTGAGCAGCACGCCGACCACGATCACGGGCAGTCCCGCCAGCCAAACAGCCATCACGCCTCCCTGAGCCCGGCAAGAGCGCCAGCTCTTGCGGTTGCCAGTCGGTTACCTTCGCCAGCGGGGTCCGCCAAGCCGGGATCGACCCGCAGGCGCCAGGGCCGGAACGGGCGGCCCTGTGCTACGAAGACCCGCGAGAACAGCTCGTAATACTCAAGCCGGAGCGCCTGGACGGCGGCTACCAGTCCTTCGAGCGCGAACGCCAGTGCGCTTCCGGCCAGGAACAACAGGACAGCTAGCGGCACCATGACCCCGCCTCGGTGCCACAACGCCCTGGTGCCTTCCCAGACAAGCAGCCCGAGCGCCGCGTGCGCGAGCCCGAATGCGGCAAGCCGGGCGAACGAGGCGACATTCGAGCCAAGCCTGATCACCAGGTCGAATACCTCGATCGACGCCTGGGTAACGCCGTAACCGCCGTCGCCCGCCTCGGCGAGGAACCCGGTGAACGCGAGCACGAGGGCCGCTACGGCGATCACGCCGCCGGCGACGAGCAGGGCGGCTGAGCGGACGTACCAGCCGCCGGCGAGCATACCCAGCCCGAGGAAGAGCGCCGATCCGGCGATGCCAGAAGGCGCGTACAGCGCGAGCGGCCAGCCGCCCTCACGCCACCTGTTGAGCATGCCAATGGCATAAGCGGTCGCCAGCAGCACCGCCCCGAAGGCCACGGCGGCGACAAGCAGCGGAATCGGGCGCGCGATAGGGTCGAGCCAGCCCGCGCCGATCACCCCGGTCGGGCCGAAGAACTCGCCATAGGCGAACCCGAACGCGGTGGCCGCCGCGCCAGCGCCGGCCACGAACGGCCAGCCGCCGCGGTATGGCGACAGCCATCGCGGGCGCCCTGCCCGCAGGCAGGCCGCGGCGGCGATCAGCAGCAGCCCGTCGCCCACGTCGCCGAACATCATCCCGAACATGAGCGCGTAGCTAGCCCAGGCCAGCCAGGCGGGGCTGACGTCGGCATATGGAACGGTGCCGTAGGCGAAGACCAGCGGGCTGACCACCCGCCTGCCACCCGAGGCTTCCATCAGCGTCGGCGCGTCAACTCCGCGCGGCCTGCGCAACGGGACCACCGCGCACCCGACCCCGGCAAGCGCCTGGCTCAGCGCGCCTACCCGGCCGGCCGGCATCCAGCCAGCCAGGCCGCAGGCCGAATGCCTGACCGCCGCATCGCCCGCTATCTGCAGCAGTTGCCGCTCTCCGGCGATCAGGTCGTCGCGTCCGGCCGCCGCAAGCGCGGCGAGGTCAGGCTCGCGCGCCGACAGGGCGGCGGCTACCTGGCTGGCCTCCGGGTTCCCTGCCGCGCGGCCGGCCTGAGCGCCGTGCCCGGTGGCATCGGACTCAAATTCAACGCAGCCGGCCTCGGCGACCTTGACCAGCATGGGGCGCAATGACCCGGCCGGCGCCACGAGGGCGACGCGCGTCATCCTGACCGGCAGCGCTGCCTCAAGCCACGGCATCGAACACCTCGGGGAATCCCCCGCCGCGCGCGGCCAGCGCCAGCGCCGACCGGACCCGCCGAGCGTCGGCGGCGAGCAGCGCGGTGGTCCCTATCACCGGCCCGGAGTCGAAGCCTGACTGGGCCAGTAGCTGGTGCGCGTCGCTCTCGACGCGCTTCCACCACAGTGCCTCGTTCCGCCACAGCTCTGCGGCGGGGGTCCCCCGGGCGATCACCCAGGAAACCCGGCGCGGCAGCGCGTCCGCCAGCCCGTCGATCGTCTCGGCGCTGGCGGCGGCGGCACCGAGCATCGACGACACGACGGAACGCAGCACTGCGTGCCCGGTGCCGCCAGCACCGGCGCGGCTGGCGCCGAAGCGCTCGCCCGCGAAGAGCAACGCCAGCGCGGCGGCAGCCCAGCTTCGCGCTGGCTCGCCCAGCCCGGCCACCCGCTCAGCCCACCTGGCACGCAGGCCGATCTCGATGTCGGCGGCCGCCTCGCCACCTGGGTCCCGCCACGCGGACGCGGCCAGGGTCGCTCTCAGCTCAGCCAGGCTGCTGGCCTGTCGCGCCCTGGACCACGAGGTGCCCAGGGAGCCGAGCTGGTAGTAGTCGCCTGGCCCGCGGCCATCGAGCTCGCGCAGCAATTCCGAGATGTTGGCGATCTCGAACCAGCCGGCCAGCGCCCGCATCAGCGCCGCGCCGCCCTGCGGCAGCCAGCCTGCCAGCACCCGGAGGTCCCACAGCAAGGACGCGCCGATCACGTGCTGGACTAGCGCGAGGCCGTCGGGCAGGTCGGCCGCGTCGATGGCGACGCCGCTCGCGCTGACCCGGTAGGCCGTCGGGTCGAGCATCGCGATGGCGTCGCGCAGCGAGCCGCATGCCGCCACTCGCCTGGCTTCGTCAGCGCCGATCCGCCGGCTGGCCAGCATCCTGGCGCGCACGCTGCCGGCCACCCAGCCCGCAGTCATCGCCGGGTCCAGGCGACGACCAGCGCAGGCCAGGGCACCGGCACGACACGTTCACGCATGGCCCGCGACCCCGTCCGCGGCCTGCACCAGCCCCACGGCGAGCCGGATCAGGGTGATCACGTCCGCCTCGTCTGGCATGCCGCGAGAGCGAACGGCTTCGGTCGCCGCGCTGAGGATCGCGTCCGCCCGTGCCCGCCCGGCCGCGACGGCCTCCCGGGCCGCCGCATCCCGCGCCGACGCGGCGCGCGACACGCCCTCGGCGG
>JASIBM010000315.1 GCA_030045175.1 Streptosporangiaceae bacterium
GGCCGCGATGCCGGCCTCTGGCCTCGCCCCGAACTTCTCAGGAAAGACGATCGCCGGGCACGGCACGACCTTCGGCGGATAACGCCTTCTGGCAGGCAAGCCGAGCAGCTAAGGAGCCCCCCGTGAAACCTGGAAAGACCGCAATGACCGCCTTGCTGGCCAGCATGGTGCTAGCTAGCATGGCGCTGGCCGCGCCGGCGGCGGTGGCCGCCCGCGCCGGAGCCGAAAGGCCAGCGTTCACCAACCCTGGGGCGGCCTCACCGTCGCTGTCCCTGTCCGTCAGCCCGTCCGGCGAGCCCGAGGTAGCCTCGGTCGGCCCAGGCGGATCGCTCTGGTTCAGCTACCTGACGGGCAGCAGCTGGCACCGGACCATGGTCGGCGGGCCGGGCTCGGCCTTCTCCGGGCCCTCGCTGTACGCCGGGCCGCTCGGCTTCGCCGGCATCGCGGTCGAAGGCCCCGTCCACACCCTCCAGTTCTTCGCCCTGGCCGGTGGCCACTGGCACCACTTCGTCGCCGCCGGCCCTGGGTCGGTCTACTCCGCGCCATCGCTGGTCGTCGGCACGTCGAAGGCTGGCGTCGCCTTCGAGGGGCCGCGCCACTCGCTGGTCTTCTACTCCGGCAGCGTCTCCGGCCTGTCCGGGCACCTGCACAAGAAGGTGATTAATGGGCCGGGCACGACGTACTCCGCGCCGTCCGCGCTGATCCGGGCCAGCGACCAGGTGTCTAGCCTGGGCGGGGCGGGCCAGGTCGACATCGCGGTGGAGAACGCCGACCACGCGCTCAGCTACTACGACTCCCGGCCAGGCGGCCACTGGCAAAACGACGTGATCGGCGGGCCAGGCACCGCCTACTCGGCGCCATCGCTCACCGTCTATACCACGCTCACCGACGCAGAGGGAGCGGCCTACCTGGTGGTTCAGGGCCCGCACCACTCGATGACCGCCTTCGCCAACGACGGCAGCTGGCAGGAGATAGCGGTGCTGGGCAATGGCCGGGTGTACTCGGCGCCGTCGCTGACCGTGGGCGACTCGACCCGCGAGTCTGGGATGGCGTTCGAGGGCCCGTCACACTCGGTCAGCTTCCTTTACTGGGATGGGAGCAACTGGGTCAACGACGTGATCAGCTCGGTAACCGGAAAGGTCGAGTCCGCCCCGGCGCTGTTCTTCCGCACCGCGAACCCGTACGGCGAGAACGACCTGGTCTTCCAGGGCGCCGGCAACACGCTCTGGTACATGCACGCGCCCGAGCCTGCGTCGCCGAGCCTAGCGCCGCAGTTCACCGGCCGGGCGATCGCCGGACACGGCACGACCTTCGGCGGCTGACCGGCTCTGTTCGGCGGTGCCGACAACCACGTTGGGCCCTTGCTGTTGCGCTGGCCACAGCAAGGGCCCCATGTTGTGCCGTGCTGGCCCAGGGGGCAGTGAGATCAGGCTGATCGCGCACGCCGACGGCCCGCCTAGGCGTCCGACGTCCGTGACCG
Organism: Streptosporangiaceae bacterium; assembly: GCA_030045175.1. Lineage (GTDB taxonomy): Bacteria > Actinomycetota > Actinomycetes > Streptosporangiales > Streptosporangiaceae > Chersky-822. The sequence goes on from JASIBM010000315.1 coordinate 1,481, forward strand.
GGCAGGTCCGCCGGCGCCAGGAGCGCCCCTGGTCTCGTGCGCCTATCGATCAGGGCACGACAATAACCAGCCTATTTCGCGACCTCGTCGAAACGGGCTAAAGTAACGGGCAACCGCCCTGACGGTTGTCATCGCGGTACAGGGGTGGACATCCGGGTCGGCGGCGAGTACCCGCCGACATCGCTTTGAGGATGGTGCGTTGAGCGACGACACGTCGGCAGCAGCCGCTGACGCCGGCCCGGGCGATCACGTCGCGGGGTACCGGCTGGAAGAGAAGATCGGCCAGGGCGGAATGGCCGTTGTCTACCGTGCATACGACGAGCGTCTGGAGCGCCGGGTAGCGCTCAAGCTGCTGGCGCCCGGTCTGACATCTGACACGGCGTTCCGCGCGAGGTTCATCAGGGAGTCACGGGCGGCTGCGTCCGTCGACCACCCCAACATCATCCCGGTCTATGACGCGGGCGACGCGGGCGGGTTCTTGTTCATCGCGATGCGCTACGTACAGGGCGGGGACGTCAGGTCGCTCATCTCCGAGGACCACCCGCTTAGTCCCGCGCGGGTCTGGAACATCGTCACCCAGGTCGGCTCGGCGCTCGACGCCGCCCACGCCCACCAGCTCGTGCACCGCGACGTCAAGCCCGCCAACATGCTGCTCGACGCCAGCACGGCGACGACGGGGGCCAAGACCAAGCCAGCCGGCGACGACCAGCGAGATCACGTCTACCTTTCCGACTTCGGGATCAGCAAGCAGACCCTGGCCAGCCACCTCACGTCCACCGGTCAGTTCGTCGGCACGCTCGACTACATCGCGCCCGAGCAAATCGAGGGCCAGGCCCTCGATGGCCGCGCCGATCAGTATGCGCTCGCGTGCACCGCGTTCGAGCTGCTCACCGGCGTGCCACCGTTCCTTCGCAATGGTGGCCTCGCCCTTATCAACGCGCATCTGGCCGAGCAGCCACCGTCCGCCGTAGCCAAGCGACCCGAACTGCCCATCGCCGTTGACCAGGTACTCGCCAAGGCAATGGCGAAGTCGCCTGAGCAGAGGTACGAAACGTGCGCTGAGTTCGCCGCCGATCTCGGCCGGGCGCTCGGCCTGGTTCCCGGGCAGCCCGGAGCGGCTCCTCCAGTGGCCGCCGTGCCCGCGCCCCGGGCGCCGACCGAGGTCGCGATGCCCGTCGTCACGCCCCAGCCGACGCAGGCGGTCACGCCGGGCCAGGTCGCCGCGGCCGCCATGGGCGCACCGCAGGTCGCGGCCGCGACACCGCCCACTGGGACGCAGCTCGCGGGTCCGCCCGTAACGCCACCCGGCGGGACTCCAGTCGCACCGCCAGCCGGGATGGACGTCGCCACCATGGCAGCCATGGGCCCGCCGCCAGGGCCTCAGGCAGCCCCGCCCGGCCAGTTTGTCTGGCCAGGTCAGCAGGCCGGTCAGACCGCCCAGCCGGCTCCCGCGCCGCAAGGCACCTTTCAGCAGCCCGCACAATACCCGCAAGGCACCTATCCGCAGGGCACCTACCAGCCGTCCGGGCCGTATCCGCAGCAGTACCCGCCGCAGTACCCACCGCAGTACCCGCCGGGCGGGCCGACCTCGCCGCAAGGCTGGCAGCAACCTCCCCAGCCGGCCAAGCGATCCAAGGGCGTCCTCATCGGAGCGATCGTCGCGGTGGTCGTCGTCGCCGTCGCCGCCGCGGCCGTCGTGCTGGTGCTGAGCTCCAAGAAGAGCACGAACGCGAGCCCGTCGACCTCGCCGAGCATCAC
>JASIBM010000316.1 GCA_030045175.1 Streptosporangiaceae bacterium
GAGCCGCCGGCCACGCCGGCGCCAGAGCACCCGCCCAGGTGACAGCCGCCGCGACCGAGGCCGACACGGCAACGATGGCCCGCGGAATCCGTTTCATGGCCAGCAGCCTCCCTGACCTCGCCGCCGCGCACAACCCGGCCGCGGCGATGCCGGGCCTTTCCTCAGCTGACGCGCGGCGCCGCCCGCGGGTTTACCCGCCACCCCGGCGAACCCGCGCGGGAATCGCCTCGCCGGCACCATCCCAGGCTGTGCCAGGATGCATATCCGGCCATGCCAGGCCACGCCAGCCTGCCATGAATGCCCATCAGCCGACCCGCCCGCTGCGCGACCGCCGGCCAGCCGGCCTGCCGCCCATTTGAGCAACAGCCACACCAGGCACCGACGCCAGCCACGGCCGGAATACCGCTCATATTAACCCGATAAGCATCAACGCTGACGGGAAGAACGCTTTGGCGAAGGCCACCCAGATCGAGAGCCGTAAGCGTGCGCGGGGTCGGATTGAGGCGCCAATCACTCAACTGATCAGCGGAAGCGCTGTTTAAGCCCGAAGCGATGCCGACTATGCGCGTCCTGGGCGCTGGCTGTGCTACGGAAGGTAGGTGCTGACGGTCTTCCCTCGGGCCTGCCGCCTCGTCGGCCTTGGGGGCGGACTGCGCGCGTCACTGGCCGTCGTCGCGGAGGGTTGCCTGGATCCGGCTGGCGTGGGGCGATCCGATGTGATGGTAGATCGCGAGTGCCTGGCGTAGGGAGGCTGCGGATTGCTTGCGCTCGCCCTCGCGGCGCTGGCATTGCCCGATGCCTTCCAAGGCACGTGCCTCTTCAGATACTGAGGAACTGCCGGTGGCGATGGCCAGGGCCTGCTCGTGGTGTCGGCGAGCCTGGGCGATCGCTCCGGTCGCCAGTGCCAGCTCGCCGGTGGCGTTGAGGACCTCGGTTTCCCCGAGCCGGTCACCGATGCTGCGGTACAGCTGCAGGGCGCGGGCAAGGTCGGCGGCAGCGGCCGGGTAATCACCGGTTAGGCGCTTCAGCACGCCCAGTGACGTCAGCCGGTCGGCCTCTCCCCTGCGGTAGCCGAGGTCGCGATGCTGCTGAAGCGCGCGAGTGAGGTTGACGCTCGCGGACAGGAAGTCCGCGATCTCGAGCTGCGCGGTTCCGAGGTCACCGAGCGTGATTGCTTCTCCAAGCCGGTTGCCCATATCTCGGTACAAGTTCAGCGCGCGGGTCTGGCTGGCGATCGCCTCACGGTAGTCCCCGGTTGCGTGTTGCGCGACTCCTAGGAAGTTGTGCAGCCGGGCTTCCAGGATCGTCATGCCCTGATTGCGGGCTAGCCGAAGTGCCAGGGTGACGGTTTCAATAGCCGCGGAATAGTCGCCGTTTGCTCTTTGCGCTGAGCCGAGGTAGGCAAGGGTGTTGACCTCGCCGAGCCGGTCACCGAGGGCGCGGAAAGCGCTCAGGGCGCTGGCTAGCCCTGTCCTGGCCGCGTGGTCGTCCCCAACCAGGTGCTGCACGTAGCCGAGGATGGCCATCGCGTTTGCCTCGCCGCGTCGGCCGACGAGGTTACGGCTGAGCCTGATCGCCTCGGTGAGGCTTTCAATGGCGGCTCGGTAGTCGCTGTTGACGTACTGGATGTCACCGAGGTCGGTCAATGCGCTGGCCTCGGCGGTCCGGTCGCCGATCCGGCGGGCTGTCTCCATCGCAACGCGGTGGAGGGTGAGGGCCTGATCCCAGGGGCCGTGGTGGCGCAGGTAGCCGTGCATCGCCGCCGGGATCGCTACGGCGTAGGCGGCATGGTCGCCTGCCGCGTGGATGACGGCGGCGTGCAGGTTCACGCGCTCGGCGTCGAGCCAGGCTACGCGGTCCTTGGCGCCGGCCAGGTCCGGGACGCGCGGGGGCGGGTCCGCGGCGACCGGGGACCCGCCAGCTGGATTGCGGCGGGCCAGATGCTGGCCGGCGATGGTCGCGGCATGCAGGTAGTACTCGAGCAGCCGGGTGATGGCCTGATCGCGGTCGCCTGGCGGGTCGGTGGCGGCCATTGCGCGGGCGTGCTCAGCCAGCAGGTCGTGGAACCGGTACCGGCCTTGTGCGGGCTCCGTGAGGAGATAGTGGTCGTATAGAACGTCCAGGCCTGAGCGGGCTTCATCTGGGCCAGTGCCGTCCAGGGCGGCCGCAGCATATGCATCAAAGTCCGGGCCGGGATGCAGGCCGAGCCGACGAAACAAGCGCTGCTGATCCGGGTCAAGATCTCGGTAGGACAAGTCGAACGCGGCAGCGACGGACAGGTTCTCCGCAGTCATTAGGGCAAGCCGGTCACGCGCGGCGGCCAGGGTCGCGGCTAGCCCGGAAGGGGTCCACGTCGGATGGTGGAGCAACTGGCGGGCCAGCATCCCGATCGCCAGCGGCAGGTACCCGCACAACCGAGTGATGCCGCGGACAGCGGAGTCCGCGGGGTCCATGCCGGGCCTGGCCGCGAGCCGGGCGAGCAGCGCGGCGGCGTCGCCGGGCGGCAAGATGTCCAGGCTGATCAGGCGGGCGTCTTCCAGCGCGGTCAGGTGCCGGCGGCTGGTGACCAGCACCAGGCACCCCGCCGATCCGGGCAGCAGCGGGCGGACCTGCTCGTGCCCGGCCGCGTCGTCCAGCAGCAGCAGCATCCGCTTGCCGGCCAGCCGGTCTCGCCACAGCCTGGCCCGGCCGTCCAGGTCGCCGGGAATGTGCTGGACGGCGACGCCGATGGTCTGCAGCAGGCTAGCCAGCGCATCGGACGGGTCAGCCGGCCGCTGGCCTGGGGTGTGCCCGTGCAACCGCAAGAACACCTGCCCGTCCGGGAACCGGCCTGCGAGCAGGTGGGCGGCGTGCACGGCCAGGGCCGTCTTGCCGATCCCCGCCATCCCGCCGATCGCGCAGATCCCCACCACGCCCCCAGGCCCGGCCAGCTCGGCGGCTTCGGCAACCAAGCGGGCGACCTCGGGCTCGCGGCCAGTGAACGAGGCGATATCTCGTGGCAACGTCCGGATCGCCTCCGGCGCCACCTCGGCCAGCCCGGCGGCCATGACGGCTTGGCCTGCGGCACCCCGTCCGCGAGCGACGGCGACGTCCGCCCGGGCAGGCCCGGCGCCGGCATACGGCTCCAGCGCCCGTCCTAGCTGCCGGACGTACGACTGCTCATCCAGCTGCCACCGCACGATCGCCTGGACCTGCCCCAGCCGCAACTCCAGTCCTGCGGGCAGCTCCGTCGGAGCCAAGTGGATCGCCACCACCGGCTTGCCCTGATCGAGAGCGAAGTGGACCTCGTCCCTGACGTTCTTCCGGGCCACGGCCGCCGGCGAGACCATCACCACGCACGCTGACGCCCCCGCGAGCGCCCCGCCAACCTCCTGCGGCCACTCACGCCCCGGGTCAATCCCCTCGTCGTACCAGACCCGCACCCCCAGCGCCCGCAACCTCGCCAGTTCCCCGTGCACCACCAGCCGGTCCGATCGCGCATAACTCACGAATACATACGTCCCTACCGCCTCACACGACGGAAAAGGAACCGCAACACCGGGGTCCGGTGACTCGCCCTCCGAGCCAACTGCCATGCGCGGAGCATAACCGAGACCAACACGAAACAACTAGCAAGAACAAAGGCTTAAGCGGCAAGACGCTCTAACTCGGAAACTTTCGGGCCTGCGGCAACGGTGTTCCGGAGGTTCAAATAGTACGTTTCGGCGGCCGGTACCCCATCCGGCCTGCACATGCCACTGTCTACGGTTCGCCACGCCTTCACGGAACGTCGACGCATGACTGGTGGCCACCGCGGGTCGTTAGCCCCTCGGCGCAGAGCTCTTCCATCTCGTCCTCCATGCCGGTTCATCCCGGCGCCTTACCCATGATCACTCTCAGCCAGGACGACCCCGTCCAAGAGAAACGCGCGACAGGCCCTGCCGAGCCAGCGAGGCGCGCCGGGCACCGACGGTGCGAGCTTGGCCGCTGGTGCTGACGCCGAGAAGGTCGAGGTAGACATGCAAGGCGAAGGCGCCGCCGTGCATGCTGCCGGCGAACCGCCTGGTTGAACTGCGAGCGCAGGTACTCGCGCACCGAGTCCAGGCTCACCAGCGAGCTGAGCCCATCACCCTCCGCGCCAATCACCCGGCAATCATGCCGCACCGTCGCGAGTATCCGCGTCGGCGCGGCTGGCATAGCGGCGCTTGCCGCAGGACGCCGGTGCCGAGCTGGCAGTGATTCCGGGCAGGTGGCTAGCAAGGGCAGGCTGCGTTCGCCAAACTGCGCTGCTTGCCGTTCGCTGCGCGGGCGACTCGCGACTTATGACTGTGAGGCATGCCTCGGGCAAAGCATGGCCTCGAGCGCGCTGAGCAGCTTTTCCTCCAGGATGGTGGCGTTACGGTATGTCAACGTCCGCCTGCCGCGAAGGTCAAATTCGAGCGAGGTACCTTCTCGGCACATTTGGATGACATGCTTATTGCGTCCCCTGGCATATCCTATTTCCAGGTAGACATTGGCGGGAGACAAGGTAAGGTCCGCAATGATGAACTCCGCCTCGTCGATCTCGTGGTAGATGCGCTCCACTATCTCGAAGTCACCCTCGATGTCGCTCAGGCGCCTAAGATCGAAATCTGCGCGTGCTCTCTTCGCGGCCCTTTGCATGGCGTTCCAATAGTCGGCCAGCGCGGGCTCCTCATCCTCGCGGAAGGACATCGCGACAAACACGCGTATCGGTCGCGAAGTAGCAGGAGACGCATATTTAGTCAGGAATTGTGTAATGGGCAGGTCTGTGCCGTTCAGCCGTGCGGGCAGTGGCCCTGAAACTCCGCCCCAGGTGGTCGCAGCGGGACGGCCGGTGGAAGCTCTGCACCGGGACTCCGGTGCTGGCCCGCCTGCCTGCTCGCCGCCAGCACCATGTCGTACGCGGCCGGCGGCCGGTGCTGCCGTTGAACGGCTACAGGGCGGTTTACCTGAAAAGTGCTCCATATAAGCTGAAACCCGGCAGAAGATTGCTTCTTCGACCAGGTCTCTCTTACTCTACAACGGTTGCCGCAGATCGCTTGTTCCCGTCGCCTGTTGCGTAGACGCGCAGATCACCCAATCGCTATCGATCAGGTGCATTAGCACCTTGCCTGCTCGGCAGCACCTAACGAGCCGTACGCGTGCGGGAGCGTCGGGCGATTGGCTGCTCGTCCGGCGAGCGCTATCGTCATGGCGGTGATTGATCAGAGCGCTCAACGCGGCCAGGCGCGCTGAGCTGTCGGCAGGCCTTGCAGTCAAGTGGGGTGCGATGCGGCACATCAGCTTGGCCGTCTTCATGACCGAGATCGGCGAGCGTTTCGGGTTC
>JASIBM010000317.1 GCA_030045175.1 Streptosporangiaceae bacterium
TGCTGGCCAGGATGCGGGCGGCGGTGCGGCGCAGCGCCAGCGAGCCGAGCGAGCCCCGGGTGGTGCTCGGAGACCTCGTCGTGGACCTGGCGGCCAAGCGCGTGATCAGGCAGAGCCAGGGCGACGGGCCAGCCGGCGACATCAGGCTGACGCCCACCGAATGGCACCTACTCGAGGTGCTACTGCGGCATCCAGGCAAGCTGCTGAGCCAGCGGCAGCTGTTGCTCGAGGTGTGGGGGCCGGGTTACGACGACTCGGCCGGGAACCTACGGCTCTACATGGCGCAGCTCCGGCGAAAGCTCGAGCCTGACCCGCCGAGGCCGCGCTGGCTGCTTACCGAGCCAGGGATGGGATACCGGTTCCAGCCAGACGGCTGACCGGCGCGCGGAGCCGAGCCCGCCTGCCCGGCTGCTCGTCGTCAGCCGAGCACGACGATGAGGGTGACCACCAACGCGACGACGATGATCGCGGCTATCACGATCGCCGCGGTCCGACCGGAGTTACGAGCCGGGACCTCACCCGCCCACGGCTGCTCGGGCCACGCGTCGGCGGCCGACCTGGACCGGCCGGGATCGACGTCCCGGCCCGCGGCGAACGCCTTGAACTGGGCGGTGCTCGCCGAGGAGTCCGGCGCGGCGCGGAACTCGGCCGTGGTGCTTGGCAGGTCATTGCGGGCATAGCGATCGTCACGCTCAGACATGCACAGACTCTAACCCACGACGGCCCGCTCAGGCGGCAAGTCTGTGCCGGTCACGGGAGGTCGCCCCGTTAGGACGGCACCCAGGGGAGCTGGCTGGGTGACGCGGGCGCGCGGTGGTCACGCCACCAAGGCGCGTCGCAGCCTGGCCAGCTCAGACACGGCGACTCCGTGCGCGGCCAGGTAAGCGTCCGCGCCGCCGTGCCCGCGCGCCCGGTCGAGCGCCCGCATTATCAGCTCGGGCGGGCTCGCCATCAAGTCGACGGTAAGCTGCTCGCTCATCCCGGTGTCCGCGCTGACAAACCCGATCGCCGCCGCGTCAGTCGGCTGCAGGTACTGGCTGGTCAGCGCGTAGTCGGCGGCGATGAACTCGTCGGGAACGCCGATGGCCGCGAGCACGAACGCGACCACGATGCCGGTCCTGTCCTTGCCCGCCGTACAGTGCACCAGGCCGGGCAGAGCCCCAGGCCTGGCCAGCGACCGCACCGCCGCGCCGATAGCGTCGCCGCGCACGTCGATGATGTAGTCGTACACCCCTGGGAGGTCCGCAGGCAGATCGGTGAAGTCCTCGCCGATCAGCGAGATGTTCAGCGTGACGGTCCCGTTGCCAACCAGATCCGGGCTCGGAGCGATCTGCGCCTCATAACTCGTCCGCAGGTCAAGCACGGTACGCAAGCCAAGTTCTGCGAGCATGCCAGAGCCGGCGCCGTCGACGCGACTGAGCCCGTCCGAGCGCAGCAGCGTCCGCCAGGCGACCGTGCCACCACCCGCCACCGGGTACCCGCCCGTGTCACGGAAGTTCAGCGTTCCAGGGAGCGGTATGTGACGCCCGGGACCAGATCCCACTATTTCCTATCCTCCTGGCGATCAGCGTAGCTTGTGTGCGTGCGGCCGTCACGGCGTACTCGGGGGGGAGCACGCCGGGCCGAGTATCCCAGGGCTGTGAGTGCCTACCTGGGCACGACGCGCCCAGCTGTCCCGGTAGCCTGACCACCGCCACGCGCACGGTTGTCTGCCACAGGAGGCTGCGATGACGCGGATCGGAAACATGTACGGCCCAGATGCCACGTTCCTTGGCGTGCGCGGCGCGGACCTGTCCGATCCGCCTTCCTGGGCGGGCACCGACATCATGATCATTGGCGCGCCCTTCGACGGGGGAACCTCGCATCGGCCTGGGGCCAGGTTCGGGCCGCAGGCCATCAGGTTCACCGACTACCTGCCGCACGACGGATCGAGGCCGCACCTCGCACTCGGCGTCGACCCGCTGATCGAGCTCAAGATCGCCGACGCGGGCGACGTCGAGATGCCATCCGGCCAGATCGAGCAGTCGCTGCGCCGGCTCGAGGACGCGGTCGGACGGGTCGCCGCCGCCGGCGCGATCCCGGTCATACTCGGCGGCGACCACACGATCGCCTTTCCCGACGCCACCGGGGTGGCCAGGCACGTGGGCTGGGGGCGGCTCTCGATGATCCATTTCGACGCGCACGCCGACACAGGGAACACTCAGTTCGGCTCGCTGTACGGGCACGGCACGCCGATGCGCAGGCTGATCGACTCCGGGGCGGTGCGCGGCGACCGGTTCTTGCAGGTTGGCCTGCGCGGCTACTGGCCGGAACCGGAGACCCTGGACTGGATGGCCGGGCAGGACATGCGCAGCTACGAGATGACCGAGGTCGTCGCGCGCGGCCTCGACGACTGCCTGACCGAGGCATTCGCCATCGCGCTCGATGACTGCGACGCCGTGTTCTTGTCCGTCGACGTGGACGTCGTCGACCCTGGCCTCGCGCCGGGGACGGGGACGCCCGAGCCCGGTGGCCTGTCGAGCAGGCAGCTACTCGACGCCGTCCGGCGGATCGCGATGGAGTTGCCGCTAGCCGGGATGGACATCGTCGAGGTGGCGCCGCCGTACGACCACGCCGAGGTGACCGCGTACCTGGCCAACCGCGTCGTGCTCGAGGCGCTGTCCGGGATCGCCTGGCGGCGCCGGGCGATCGCGGCT
>JASIBM010000318.1 GCA_030045175.1 Streptosporangiaceae bacterium
GCCGGCTGCGCCGCCCCCGGCGAGCACTGTGCCAGCCAGCTCACTGCCAGGCAGCTCGGTGCCGGCCGGGCCGCCGCCCGCGCCGCCAGCCAGCTTCGTCTCCTCGCCCGACCAGGCGACCTGGGTCGCCTGGCGCTCCACGCCGGGGATCACGCCGGGGCCGGAGTCATAAGGCCGCAGCCCGCACGCGGACCGCAGCGCCTCGGCGAACTCACGGCAGCTCGCATACCTGTCGGCGGGGGCCTTCGCAAGCGCGCGGTAAAAAGCCGCGTCTATCGCGCCGGGCAGATCCGCGCGGCGGGCCGACAGCGACGGCGGCTGCTCGGATAGCTGCGCGTACATCACGGCCATCGCCTCGGTGCGGGCGAACGGCGGCGTCCCTGCGAGCAGTTCGAACGCCGCGCACGCCAGCGCGTACTCATCCGCCCGCCCGTCCACCGGCTTGCCCTCGATCTGCTCGGGCGCGACATAGTCGAGCGTCCCGAGGAACGTCCCTGTCCCGGTGAGCCCGCTCGACTGGAGCGCCGCCTTGCTCAGCCCGAAGTCCGACAGGTACACGTGATCTGGCCGCCCCGTGCCGCCGCTGGCATCGAGCAGCATGTTGGCTGGCTTGACGTCCCTGTGCACCAGCCCCCGCGCGTGCGCCGCGTCGAGCGCCGACGCCACCTGCGACACGATCTCGGCCACCCGGCCGATCGGCAGCGTGCCCGTCCTGCTCAGCAGCGACCTGGCGTCGCCGCCGCGGACGTAGCGCATCGCGATGAACAAGACTCCCGACGCCTCGCCCGCCTCGAACACCGGGATGATGTGCGGGTCATCCACCGCCGCCGCCGCCCGCGACTCCCTGATGAACCGCTGCCGGAACGCCTCATCGTCAGCCAGCGCCGGCGCCAGGATCTTCAGCGCCACCGTCCGGTCCAGCCGCTCATCGTGCGCCCGGAACACCACCGCCATCCCGCCCTGCCCGATCTGCTCCTCAAGCAGGTACCCGGAGATCCGCGAGCCGGCGGCAAACCCGCCAGGGGCCCGTGGAGAATCCTCGCTCATTTCGCCTCCCGCGAGTGCGATGCGCGGCACTCCCATCTTCCGCCCGATCCGACGCCAGCGAACCGCCGGAATTGCCGGCACCTGCTTATGTCAATCGCGTGGGCGGTCCAAGTATCCGGGTTTGGCCGAAGCTGCCGCAACTTACACGCCGTTCAGGTCGGCTAGCTCTGCCATATGTAGCTCTGCCCGTTGGTGAAGCCCTCGGCAAGGAGGTCGCCGTTCGGGCTGAACGCGACCGCCTGGACGCCGACGCCGGCTCCCGGGCCGGGCAGGGTGCGAGCCAGCTTCTGGTCGGAGACGTTCCACAGGTACGTGTTGCCATTGGAGTCGCCGGCCGCGAGCGTCCGGCCATCAGGGCCGAACGCCAGTGCTACCACGCCCAAGGTTCCCGGGCTAGGGTCGGGCAGCGTCACGAAGCTGGGGGTGCTCAGGTTCCACAGGTAGGTGCTGCCGTTCGAGTCGCCGGCGGCGAGCGTGCCGCCATCCGGGCTGAATGCCACCGCCTGGATGCCGTTGCCGCCGCTGTTGCTGTCCTGATAGGCGTTGACCCTGCGGCCGGTGATGGTACTCCACAGGTAGACGGAGCCATCGGAATCCCCGGTCGCCAGTGTCGTGCCGTCGGGACTGAACGCCACAGCCTGGACAGAGTTGCCGGGATTGCCGGGATTGCCGATCTTGCGGTAGCTGTGGGTTTTGATGTTCCACAGGTAGGCGTCGCCGTTCTCGTCGCCGGTCGCCAGCAGCTTGCCGTTAGGGCTGAAGGCCACGGCCATCACCGACACCGGGCCAGCGGGATCGGCGAATGTCGCGCTCGGCGATGTCCCTGTGATGGGCCACAACAGCGTGTCGCCGCCCGTGTCGGCAATGGCGACCGACTTTCCGTTACAGCTGAACGCGACAGCCTGGACGCCGTTGCCGCCTGGATCGGCGAGCGCCGTTGGCGCGGTGAAAGTGGCGGTGCTCCACACGTCGGTCGTGCCGTCATGGTCGCCGACCGCCAGCTCAGAGCCATCGGGGCTGAAGGCGGCGCCCTCAACGACCGACTGCCCGCCCCCGGTGTCTGCCAGCGTCGGGCCCTGGGTATACGTGGCGGGGTTCACCGTGCCACCCGTCGCTGGCGGGAGGCAAGCGGACGCGATCCCGGTGGTCGTGGAGTGGCCAGGCCCGGTGTGCCCAGGCGAGGAGTGGCCAGAGGTGAGCTCGATCGCCACCACGGTCGCGGCGACCAGCACGATCGTCGCCGCGCCTGCCAGCAGCGCGGTACGGCGCCTCGGCGGGCTCGCCGCAGGCCCGGCGGCGGTGAGCCGCTCGGTATACGCCGGGCCTGCGGGTGGCGCGACGACCGTGCCGCCCGCGGGGATCGCGGCCGGGATCGGCGCGGTGCTGGCCCGGGGGGACGACCCCCCAGATCCCCCCGCCGTGGCACCCGAAGGCTCGCGCGGTATCGTCGGCTCTGATCCTGCCGGGGTAACGGCGACTGCCGGCTGGGGCATGGGCTGGGGCGTGCGTTCCTGCGCCACGGCGGCGGCCTGGATGCCCTGGCGTGGCCGCTGCGGCGTCTGCGGCTGCGCGACCATCGTCGCTGGGTGTGCCGCCCTCGGAGCCGCGTCCGGGCCGGTGTCATACGGCCGCAGGCCGCACGCAGACCGCAGCGCCTCAGTGAAATCGGTGCACGTCTGATACCTGTTCGCCGGGGCCTTGGCCAGTGCCTTCGCCAGCACCGCGTCAACCTCGCCAGGAAGATCCGGCCGACGGCCGGCCAGCCGCGGCGGCGGATCGGAGAGCTGCGCGAACATCACCGCCATCGCGGATTCCCGCTGGAACGGCGGCACGCCGGCAAGCAACTCATAGGCGGCGCAGGCTAGCGCGTACTGATCCGCTCGCCCGTCGACTGGCTTGGCCTCGATCTGCTCGGGCGCCACGTACTCCAGCGTGCCGAGGAACTGGCCGGTAGCCGTGAGCCCGCTCACCTGCAGTGAGGTCTTGCTCAGGCCGAAGTCCGACAGGTACACGTGGTCGGGCCGCCCCGCGCCGCTGGTGGCATCGAGCAGCATGTTCGCTGGCTTGACGTCCCTGTGCACGAGATTGCGGGAGTGCGCCGCGTCCAGCGCCGATGCCACCTGCGACACGATCGCGGCCATCCGCGCTTGCGGCAGCGGCCCTAGCTGACGGACCAAGGTGCCCACGTCGCCGCCGCGGACGTAGCGCATCGCGATGAACAACACCCCCGACGCCTCGCCCGCCTCGAACACCGGGATGATGTGCGGGTCATCCACCGCCGCCGCCGCCCGCGACTCCCTGATGAACCGCTGCCGGAACGCGTCATCATCAGCCAGCGCCGGCGCCAGGATCTTCAGCGCCACCGTCCGGTCCAGCCGCTCATCATGCGCCCGGAACACCACCGCCATCCCACCGCGGCCGATTTGCTCCTCAAGCAGGTACCCGGCGATCCGCGAGCCGGCGGCAAACCCGCCAGGCGCCCGTGGCAAATCCTCGCTCATCCCGCCTCCCGGCTACGCGAGTCGCTAGGCCATGCTATGCCTGCATCATGCCTTTTACTCATGATGAGCCGTTACGGCAATCCCATCACCTCCCTGTTCGCCAGGCTATGCCCGGCCGAGCGCGCTTGCCCGTTACGCCCGGAATCATGGGGTAAGTGCGTGGCACCTGTGGATCGCCTGACATTTGGTGCGATGGCCACCGCCGCAACGCGCCCCGATCGAGGTCAAAAGTCCGATACTTTCTTCGCCCAAAGCGTTCTAGAGTTGCACCATGACGCCAGAGCCATACCAGTCACCCGCTGGCCCGGTACTCGTCGTGCGCACGCCGGACGCAGAGCGTTCGCTGCCGGCGGGCCGGAGCTACTTCGTCGGCCGCGACCCGCAGTCTGACATCGTCGTTAACGACGCCCGAGTCTCGTGGCGGCACGCCTCCTTGCGGATGGACGGCACCTCGTGGCTTTTCGAGGACCTCGGGTCGACGAACGGGACGTTCCAGGGCCGGGACCGGGTGCAGCGGGTCACGATCTCCGGGTCGTGCGCCATCCGGCTTGGTCACCCCGACGACGGGCCCGCGATGTCCCTGGCCGTCGCCGCCCCGGCCGGGGCG
>JASIBM010000319.1 GCA_030045175.1 Streptosporangiaceae bacterium
TCGAGGATCGCGCGGCTTCGGGCGGTGCCGGTCCCTGGCTGGGTCAGCCGAAGGCCGTCCGGCTACACATCAGCGACCGCGGCCTCATCCAAGGGCGCACGAGTAGGCGACCAGCGCGACCATGGCGGCGGCGACCCCGGCCGGGCGGCCCAGTCCCCGGGCTATGAAGGCGTAGAACGCTCCGGCGTTGCTGATCCGCCGGCTCATCGCCACGTATCCGACCGTGAAGATCGCCAGGATCACCGCGACCACCACGAACGCCGCCGGGATCGCGGTCAGTCCGGTGACCTGGTAGGCGGTCGGGATGACGCCAGCGGCGACGGTCAGCGGGGCGACGCCGGCCAGGATGAAGAACAGCACGGCGGGCACGCCGAGCCGATCTTGGGCCAGTGCCCGTGACATGCTGGCCTGCCGGGGGCTTGCCTGCGGTCTGGACATGGTGCTCCGTTCTTGAGCTGAGGTAGTGATGGTGGCTGGGCTCGTGGGCGTGCTGGTCAGACGCGCTGGGCGAGCAGGGCGCTGTCCACGGTGGCCTGGGTCTGGGCGATCAGCTCCTGGATGCCGGGCGGCAGGCGCCGGACCGCTTCGGCGAGCTGGCGGCGGGCGTCCGGCGGGCCGTAGGGCAGCAGCCGGGAGCCGAGCCCGCAGGCGATCGCGAGCCCGGCCAGGACCGTGCCGTGGGCCTTGGCCGTGTCCGGGCGTTCCAGGGCCGGCCGGGCCCGAGCGAGAGTCGCGAACGCGCAGTCTGAGTCAGCAGGCAACCACCGCGTGGCGCGCCATGGCCGGCGCGCCGCGACCTCGATCAGGTACCCGCCGCGCCCTAGTCGCCAAGCCACGTCAGATGTCGCGGTGCAGGCCAGGAACATCAGCCAGTCCCGGGCCGGTCGCGCCTCAACCTCGCCGAGGACCTGAGCGTGTACCGCACAGCCCAGGTCGTCGGGCGGTGCTAGGCCGCTGACGACCAGCCAGCCGTCGGACAGGCTGATGCTGCCCGCCAGCATCAGCTCGGCCAGCAGCCCGCCGGCCAGGCCCAGGCCGAGTGCCCGTGGCTGCAGGAACGACCGGCCGGTGACGTCGTCGTGCGCCATCAGGTACAGGTCGTCCGCGACCAGCCGGTGCCGTTCAGCCGCGCCACGAGGATCCTCCGAACAGTGAGCTCGCTTAGCCATCCGGCGGCCCATGCCGCCGGGGCAGCGGATGCTAATTGGCCAACAATGCGCCGCACCCTGGGCTGCTCGGAAGCGGGCAATCACGAGCAGTAACGAACAGCGCGCCACGCCGATTGCGCGCGGCCGTGGGCAGGTAATGCGTGGAGCGCGCTACGGTACGGATCACTTGCCGCGTGTCCCGTGCCCGGCGATCTGAGATGCGGCTAGCTGCGTGACCTGCCCTGCCTTGGATCAGGTGGCAGGCAGAACTCTCTTTCCTGCCCACTCGATGTGATAATGAGCGACGTCTGGAATTAAAGTTTCTCCGCTCACCGCTGCAAGAACAACGCCGCCGGCACCTCAAGCAGGTTGTCTGGGAAACGTGCACCGGGCGATGGAAGGCTATGCCGAGGTATTCCGTGACCTGGGAAGCGGCAGTCTAAGCCGCCAGTGGTGGATCTTGCCTCTGCCGACGGGAGTGTCTGACGTCCAGCCTTGCAGGACGTCCTGCCGGGCGGTCCTGCGGCGCAACATCACGGAGGCGGGCAGAGGCTAGTTACCAAGGATGCTGGTGCCCGGGTGAGCCCGGTCGCTGCTGAGGAACAGGCGGGCGGCGCCAGCCTGGAGTTCCTCGCGGCTGATCCGGCCGTCCCCGTTGGTGTCCAGGCGCTCGAAGGCGGCCTGCACCACCTGGGGGTCCAAGTCGGGTGCCGCGCCAAATAGCGCCAGGTACTCGGTCGCCTCGATGAACCCGTCGCCGTCGGCATCCATGGCGTCGGCGAGCAGGCTCACCTGCTTGCCCAGCTGCTGGTTGTAATTCGCCTGCCCGTCACCGCCGCAGGAGAGCATGGCATGAGCGAACTCCGCCCGGCTGATCCGCCCGTCGCCGTCGGCGTCGCAGTCCGCGCGCAGCTGTTCCCACCAGGACGCGTAGCGGCCGAGAATCGCCGCGGCCTGCGGGCTCCCGGCGATGTGCAGCTGCCCGCAGACCCGGGTTCCTATCGCTGTTATGTCATCGTATGTGATGACGCCGTCCGCGTTGACGTCGAGAATCGTGAAAACGGCATCGATGTTGCGCTGAAGCGGGTCGGGGTCATTCATGCTGGGTTCTCCATCGTTACCAAGATCAGCGCGCGGGCTGGCGCTATCCGCCATTATCGCAAACCTGCGCACTCCACGGCACTGACCAATCCAACATTGCAAACGTTGCCTAGGCGGCACAAATCAGGCGACGGTGCCGAGATGAGGCGAGGACTTCGCGGCCGAGTTCGTCAGGCCTAGGGCGGGGCGTGCTGCGGAACCGGGCCGCGTGCAGGTAGTCCAGCAGGGCGTGCACCGACGGGGTCCACGGGCCAGCTAGAACCAGCTGTAGAGGCTCGCTATCCGCTCCTTTCACCGGTATCTGGTATTGGTATCTCGTAAACGCGAAGGGGACAGTACGGCAGTGCGCTTCCTCAAACGTTCACCTGCGAGTTCTAGAGCTGCTAGCCGGTGGATCAGATAGGCCTGCAGGCATTCGAGCGGGAGTCGGGGTGCCGGGTCACCGGCACCTTCGCCCGGCTGGATGGCGATCTCGATGGCGGGCAGGGCTGAGCGAATTGCGATCGGGGATCCTAGGTCAGGTGTGCCGGGCCATGAGGCGGCCGAGCGCGGCGCGGCAGGCATCTTCGAATGATGGCTGGCCGGTCAGGTGCGCCTTGACGATCAGCCAGACGGCCATCACCGCGGCGCAGCCGCGCAGCGTCGCGGCGGCGGTGTCGTCGAGGTGGCGGCCGTAGCCGTAGCCGTCCAGGAACGCTTCGCGCAGGTCCGGCCGCGCGTGCCAGATGCCCAGGTGCAGCCGGGCCAGGTCCGCCAGCGGCGCGTCCAGCCGCGCCCACTCGAAGTCGATGACGCGCACGGTGCCGCCGTCGGCGAGCCAGTTCCGCGGGGTGTAATCGCCGTGGCAGGGCACCAGGTCCTGGCCGCCGGCCGCGGTGAGCGCGGCGGCTTCGGACCGGGCGAAGCCGAGCTCGCGGCGGGTGAGCAGCCCGGCGGCCTGCGGCGCGAGCTGGTCGAGCTCGGCGGTCTTGGCGGCGCCGAGGTCCGGGCAGGCCAGGGGCGGCTGGGCGTCGTGGAGCAACCGCAGTGCCTCGCCGGCGTCGCGGTGCATCGCCAGCTCTGTGGCGTGCCGGATACTGCCTGGCTCGGGCGTGGCCGGCGCTGGCCACGGCGCTGGCCACGGCGCTGGCTCGCCGGGAATCGCGGAGACCAGGAGGATGCGCAGCCCGTCCTCGTGGCAGCGGAGCCGCGGTGCGCGGGAGCCGAGCGCGCGGACCCACTGCTGGTAGGCGTCCCGCTCCGCGTGGTAACGGTCCTGGTCCTGGTGCTGCTTAAGTACCCACTGGGCACCACCCTGGTCACGCACCCGCACCACCCGCGACCTGCGGTGCTGCCAGGAATGATCCCCGATCACCGCACATCCGCCGAGAACCTGGCACCCCCAGCTGGCCAGCGCGTCCGGCACGGCTTCCTCCATTCGCTCCGGGCGTGCCGTTCCGGGTGTGATCGCCAGCGCGCCGCAGCGTCCCCGCGCGGTCACTTGGCTCCGGCCCGCGCGCCTGCCTGCCCTGCCAGCGGCACGTAGGACATGCCGGACTCCCAAGATCGATCGCAGTCTAGCCCCGGACTCCGCGACCTTCGCCAGACAAGACAACGGCCAGCACCACCATCACGCGCGTGACCCCTTCACCCCAGGACCACCCGCTCTGCGGCCCAACATCGATGGCAGAAACCCGAGGAAGGTTCGGACGCGCTGGCAATTGTCCTGTCGAGTTGAAGGTTGCCAGGCGCTGCCCGTTGAGCTGGGCTCCCAGGGTAGGTCTTAACGGCGGGCTGGCGTCCGGACTAGGCCCCGACGTCGATGATCGTGGGCGGCGGGTAGCTGTCAGGCGCCTTTCCCATGCCGTGCTTCCCCGGTTTTGAACTCTGGCTTGCCAGGGCAGGAGTCGTGAGCTGGACTTGGTTCCGGCGCGGCGAGCCACGGGGTGGTGCTGGGCGCGATGGTGCTGCTGATGATCAGCGGCCGAGGTCGAGCGCGTCCAGCGCGCGCAGCAGGCGGGGTTCGAACCGATCGGGGCCGGCATGGCGCAGTTCCCCGGCCGTCCACCACCGGACCTGAGCGAACTCGCGCTGGTCCGGACGCAGGGGCTGCCCGACGCGTCCGGCGAGGGCGAACCACAAGCTGACGTCCACGTGCCGCGTCGCGGGCGGGCCCACGGTCTGGGTCATCGTGAGGAAGAATGGCTTGTCCTGGAACACCGCGTCGAGTTGCGCGGCGACGTCGAGTTCTTCGGCGGCCTCGCGCCGGACGGTGCCGAGCGGATGCTCGCCGGGCTCGACGTGCCCTCCGGCCGGCAGCCACAGGCCGGACAGCCGGTGGTCGCACAGCAGCACGCTCCCGGCCGGCCGGTCCACGAGCAGGAAGTACGACACCAGATGGGGTGACGGGGTACGTGGCTTGACCCGCCG
>JASIBM010000320.1 GCA_030045175.1 Streptosporangiaceae bacterium
CCGGCGCCAGCGGGCGTGGTCAGGCACGTGGTGATCGCGCAGGGCCCAGGCCGCTGGTCCGATCCGGCGCGCAGCGCGACCGACGTCGTGGCGCGGGCGCGGCTGGCGAGTGCTGCCGGCGGTGCGCCGCCCGCTCCCGTCGGCTGGCTGCGGTCCTGGCTGCGCGCTGACCAGGTGGTCAGGCGGGCCGTGGACACGGTGCTTGACGCCGATGACCGGCTGAGCGAGCCCCGGCTGGCGCGGGACCTGGCTGCGGCCCTGCCCGACGGCGCGCTGCTGTGGGTAGCGTCCAGCCTGCCGATCAGGGACCTGGACCAGCACGCCAGCCCGCGCGACGGGCTGGCGATCCTGGCGAGCAGGGGGGCCAGCGGCATCGACGGGCTTGTCTCGTCGGCGATCGGCGCGGCGCTCGCGCATCAGGCGGCGGGCGGTGGCCAGGCCGTCGCGCTGCTCGGTGACCTCGCCCTGCTGCATGACGCCCCGGGCCTGTTCCTAGGCCCGGACGAGCCACGGCCAGACCTGTGCCTGGTCGTGGTGAACAACGACGGCGGCGGCATCTTCTCCATGCTCGAGCAGGCGGCGTTCCCTGGTCCGTTCGAGCGGGTGTTCGGCACGCCGCACGGCGCCAGCCTCGGTGATCTCGCGGCCGCGGCCGGGCTGCCGTTCCGGCGGATCGAGCGAGCCAGCGAACTGGCGGACGAACTGCCTGGCGAGGCCGGCGATCGGGCTGGTCGGGGAACCGGCCTGCGCGTGATCGAGCTGCGGACCGACCGTTCGGAGCAGGCGGAGCTGCGGGCCAGCCTGACCCGCGTCGCGGCGAGCGTGCTGGCCGCCCCCGGTGGCTAAGCCGGCCAGGGCCTGCGCGCCGCGAACTCCCGTCTGCCCGACCCGGCCATGCCCCGGCCGCGCCTGGGGTCAGTCGCCCGCCCGCGCCTGGGGTTAATCGCCGGGTTGGGCCTGGGGTCAATCGCCCGGCCGCACCTGGGGTCAGTCGCCCGCCCGGTGCCCCGAGGTCAGTCGCCCGCCCGGTGCCCCGAGGTCAGTCGCCCCGCCGCGCAGTACCTCGACCGGTTTATCACCGTAGTCCCTTTTGTCGCGACCAATTGCCGCGTCGCCGTCCTGGTGAATGTGACCTTCACCCGGAACGACCGGACCGATCCGCCATTCATCAGAAGAAAACGATCAAGAGCGGTGACGTGAGGGAACTGAGTTGCCTGTGTGACGACAGTGGCGCCACCCCAGGCGGTGCTGTGGGTCACGCGACGGCGACGCGTCGCCCAGGCGGTGCTGGCCTCACGCAACGGCGACTCTGCCCGGAGTTCGGTGCCACCACCAGTCAGGCCATGGTCACTTATATCAACCTTTTCCGGACGCGATCGCCGGTCACCCTTCGAGCGCGTAGCGCATGGGCAAGAGCTTGCTCTGCGCCTCGGCCAGCTCCGCCGCGGGATCTGAGCCGGCCACGATGCCGCATCCGGCCACCAGCCTGGCCCGGTCGCCGGCTAGCTCGGCGCAGCGCAGCGCGATGCCCCACTCGCCGTTGCCCCTGCCGTCCACCCAGCCGACCGGCCCGCTGTACCGGCCCCGGTCCATTCCCTCGAGCTCGCGGATCAGCTCCATCGCCGCCTCGGCCGGGGTTCCGCACACGGCGGCGGTGGGGTGCAGCGCTGCGGCGAGCGCCAGCGCCGAGTGCGCGCCCTCGCCGTCGGCGAGCCTGCCGCGCACCCGGGTCGCGAGGTGCTGCACGTTCGCCAGCCGCAACAGGAACGGCTGGTCGTCGGTCCGCAGGCCGGCGCACAGCGACTGCAGCGACGCCCGCACGCCGGCGACCACGTACTGGTGTTCCTCGCGCTCTTTGGCCGAGGCGAGCAGCGCCGACCCGAGCGCTTCGTCCGCTTCCGGCGTGCCGCCGCGCGGCAGGGTGCCCGCCAGGACGAGGGAGAGCACCTCGTCGCCCGTGCGCCTGATCAGCAGCTCGGGCGTCGCGCCGACCAGCCCGCCGCACGCGAAGGTGTAGCAGTCGGGGTACCTGTCCGCCAGCCTGGCCAGCAGGGCGCGGGCGTCGATGTCCCGCGCGGCGTGCGCGTAGAGCTCGATGGCAAGCACGACCTTGCGCAGGTCGCCCGCGCGGATCGCCGCGACCGCGGCGGCCACGGCCCGTTCCCACTGGGGCGCGGTCAGGCTCCCGTCCGACCAGCGGACCCCGGACGGAGTGGTGACGGGCACCGGCGCGGGCGCCAGCGCCGCCGGGTCAGCAGATGGGGTCGCCGGGGCTGGTGTCGCCGGCGCGGCTCGCGCCGTGAGGTCATCGTGGCCGCTATCCGGTTCCACGCCGATGCTGGTGACCCAGGCCACGCCGCCGCGACGGCCGAGGATGGTGCGCGGCACGATCAGCACCGACCCGTCCGACGCGGGGTCAAACGTGAAGCTCCCGAACGCGACCGGGCCGGAGCCTGGCACGCTGACGTCGTCGGCGACATCCGCGCCCTCGACAAGCTCGCGCAGCCATTTCTCGCCGGCCGTGAACCTGTCCTGCCCGGCAGGGATGGCGATCCGCGCCGCCGTGCCCCACCCGACCAGGCCGTCGCCGCGGCAGATCCAGGCCAGGGCGCCGGGCTCGGGAAGCCTGGCGATGAGGTCACCCGGATCGGCCACGGGCACGCTGCGGACGACGAGGCGGCCGGGCGCGCGCTGGGTAGCTTCGTCCACCTGCGCGCGCGCATTACCAGATCTCACGGCAGACCACTCTACGTGCGCCGTTCGCGCCGGGGTTCCATGGGTCGTCCCCTGGGCATGCACCGTCCTTTCGCTGGGATCTGATCAGCGGCGGCCCGCGCTCGCGCGGACGCCGCGCGCGGTCAGAACAGGCGGAGCTGCATGTCGGCTCCTGGCGCCGGACCCGTGACCTGCGTGACCTGCCGCATCAGCGGATATGTGCGTTCTTGCGCGCCTCCTGGCGACTTGTCCCGCGGCTCGCTCGCGCGCCAGCGCTTAGGGCTGTCGTGGCCGACGCGGTAGCGCTGCGCCAGGCTGGCCACCTGCCCGGCGATCCGCCGCTGGTATGCCTGCGGCGCGTACGCGCCGCGCCCGTACAACTCGGCGTACCTGCTGACCAGTTCCGGGTGATGCTCGCCAAGCCAGGCCAGGAACCACTCCCGCGCGCCGGGCCGCAGGTGCAGCACGATCGGCGTGACCGAGCGGGCGCCGGCCTCGGCGGCCAGCCGCACCGTCCTGGCGAGCTGACCGGGGGAGTCGGACAGGAAGGGCACCACCGGCCCCATCAGCACCGCGCACGGCAGCCCGCTGCGCGCGAGCTCGGCGCACGCGGCCAGCCGACGCAGCGGGCTCGGCGTGCCGGGCTCCAGGGTCCGCCACAGGTCCTCGTCCGCGCAGCCCACCGACACGGCCAGCCCGACGTCGGTGATCTGCGACGCCTCGGCGAGCAGCTCCTTGTCGCGCAGGATCAGCGTGCCCTTGGTCAGGATGGAGAACGGGTTCGCCGCGTCCCGCAGCGCGGTCAAGATGCCGGGCATCAGCTGGTAGCGGCCCTCGGCCCGCTGGTAGCAGTCCACGTTGGTGCCCATCGCGATGTGCTCGCCGCGCCAGCGTGGCGCGGCGAGCTCCTTGCGCACCACCTCGGGCGCGTTGACCTTGACGACTATCTTCGAGTCGAAGTCATGCCCTGCATCAAGATCAAGGTATTTATGCGTATTGCGTGCGAAACAGTTATGGCTCACCACACCGTTGGCGATGAAATCTCCGGTGCCGGTGGTGATGTCGTACATCGGCATCTCCACCCCGAGTGACTCGACCTGGGCTACCCGCAGCTCGGCGCCGCCCTTGATGACGGCGCCCTCGATGCAGCGCTTGCCCGTGATCGCCGGATCGGTCGTGTGGAAGAACCTGAGCACCTCCCTGAGCCCGCCGCGCAGGCGCACCCACGTCCTTTCGTCCGGCCGATCGGGCCGGTCGGTCGTCGTGTCGAACCGCAGCGCCGTGAGGCAGGACAACGTCCAGGCGATCATGTCCGGGTCCGTGCTGCCGATTCGCAGGATGCCGTCGCCGTAGCTGCCCTCGGCGTCGAACATCGCGGCGAGGAAGCCCTTCTGCCAGTCGGCTCCGGGCTCGCGCGGCCATCGGATGAGCCGCTCGACCAGGCGCACAGAGTCACGGGCGCAGGCCCGGATCGCGAGCATCTGCCGTCCGGCGTCGGCCTGTTCTGCGAATGTGAAGTCGGTGGTGTCCATGCCCGCCCTGGCCAGGTAGTCCCTGGTCCTCGGCAGGCCCTCGCTGTCGATCTGGGCCAGCAGGAACTGCTGGTCATCGCGGGCTGGCCCGCCCGCGAGCCGGCGGCGCGCGGTCCACATGCTCCCGTCGCCGCGCATCACGCCGCAAAGGTAGCCGCGCCGGTAATCGGCCGACTCCTTCGGCTGGTCCGCGAACGCGCCCACGCCAAGCAGCTCGCTGCTCGCGGTCAGGTGCGGCCTGCGGGCGGCGCCCTGCTCGGCGCCGCTGACATGCTTCCAGCCGCGACTGGTCAGGAAGCGGTGCTCGCCGCTGGCCAGCAGGCGGGTGCCGTCCGCCAGCACGACGAGGTGCGCGGGCCGCGTCGTCTCCCAGTGCGCGAGCACCTGGGTGAGCACGTACCGCCGCAGCGAGCCGCGGCGCACCGTGCCGTAGACGGCGTCGCCGACCCGCACCTCGGCCATCGGCTTGGTCCGCCCGTCGCCCATCAGGATGGGCGTCACTCCCACCAGGCAGTACGTGCACGCGTGCGAGCAGCCCCGGTAGGGGTTGATGGTCCAGCGGAACGGAACCCTGGACGCCTCAGGGACCTTGTTGATCACCGAGCGCGCGCGTACCTCGTAGAACGTCATGCCACGAAAGCCGGGGGTGTCGAACGACCGGGCGACCGCGCCACGCTCGAACAGCGCCTGGGCCTGGCCCGGCTCGGCGTCCTCGCGGATGGCGTCCCAGCGCACGCCGGCCATGTTAGAACGAAGATTCGAGTAACGTCAAACACGTGTTCGAAGGCCCTGCTAGCCGTTCGCCGGCGCGAGCTCGGATCAGTGGACGTGATAACAGCAAGAGGCGTGCCGGGCGTGCCAGGCGTGCCGGGCGCGCCAGCCCGCGCCACCGGTCGCCGTGAGTGGCCCCAGGTCCGGCGAGTGCGGCAAACCCGCAATGGCGCCGGCGGCAGGCTGGGCAAATCGCGCGGGGATTGACCCGGCGAATGGCCGGCGAAAGGCCGCGGCGGGACCTGCCCGGCGAGCGCCTAGCCTCGCCTGTCAGGCGGACGCCACGCCAGGCCCTGGCGACCGAGCACCCGTCGCATAACGGCAAGTTCGGAACAAATTTTCGAATCTTTCAACTTGGGTATGCTCGCGCTTAGTCTTAGGTCATGGATAGGTAAAAAATCTTCGGGCTGGGGATAGTTAAGTAACAGCCCGCCCGCGGTCGCGGCGGGACCGAGGGTGGGTGGAGGTGACCCGTGGCGCTTCCCATGGACGAGCAGCGCATCCTCGATGAGATGGAGCGCATGCTCGCCGCTGACGACCCGCGGCTAGCAGCGCGGCTGGCCTCCTTCGGCCAGCCCGGGCTCGGGCAGGCGCTGCGTACCAGGCGCGGCCAGGTTACCTTCTTGCTGATGCTCGTCGCCCTGATCGCGGCAGTGGTCATGGTGCTGTACATGATGAGCGCGTTCCGGCTCAGCGGCGACAGGCAGGGCGGGCCGTTCAGGAAGGACGTCACGCGCTCCCAGGCCCCGGCGAGCACGCGGGCGGCCTCGCTGCCGCGAGGGTGGCGCCCGGCCGAGCCCGTCATGGTGCACGCGGTCAGCCCGGCGTGCCCGGCCGCGATGGCGCCGCGGGCCTGCACGATCTGGACGCTGGCGGCAGCCAGGCACGAGTAGAGCCAGGCACCAGCGGCTCGTCTTCCCGCTCGCCCCCTGGCGCCCTTGGCGCGCTATTGTGCGGGCATGGTGATCAGCGATGACCTGGTTCCTGGGGTAACGCACCGCGTCGTCGAGGTCGGTGACCTCAGCGTCCACGTCGCGGAGGCAGGCTCGGGACCGCTTGTCCTGCTGCTGCACGGCTTCCCCGAGTGCTGGTACTCCTGGCGCCACCAGCTCACCGCGCTCGCGGAGGCCGGCTTTCACGCGGTGGCGCCCGACCAGCGCGGCTACGGCCGCACCGGCGGGCCGGCGGAGCCGGCCAGTTACACCATGCTGCACCTGGTGGGCGACGTGATCGGGCTGATGGACGCGCTCGGTGCCGATGACGCCGTCGTGGCCGGCCACGACTGGGGCGCGCCGGTTGCGTGGAACGCGGCGCTGATGCGCCCGGACCGGGTCCGGGGGGTGGTCGGCCTGAGCGTCCCCTACCTGCCGCGCGGCAGCAGCAGCCCGCTGGTGACACTTCGCGCTGTCTACTCCGACCGGTTCTACATGTGCTACTTCCAGCAGCCCGGCGTGGCCGAGGAGGAGCTGGGCCGTGATCCGCGCGCGACGCTGCGGCGGGTGCTGTACGCCGCGTCGGGCGACGGCCCGGCCGGCGGCATCCCCGTGCTGCCGCAAGGCGGCGGCTTCCTTGACATCTGCCCCGAGCCCGACGTCCTGCCCGCGTGGCTGACCAGCGAGGACATCGACGTTTACGCCGCGGAGTTCGCCAGGTCCGGCTTCACGGGCCCGCTGAACTGGTATCGCGCCATGGACCTCAGCTGGGAGCTCACCGCCGCCTGGAAGCACGCCCCGGTGACCGTTCCTGCCCTGTACCTGACCGGCGACAAGGACCTGGTCCTGGCGTTCGCCGGCGGCCCGCCGATCCTGCCCGGGCTGAAGGAGGCGGCGCCGCGCCTGCGCGAGCCCGTGCTGCTGCCCGGCTGCGGCCACTGGACTCAGCAGGAACGGCCCGCCGAGGTCAATCAGGCAATGACCGGCTTCCTCGCCGGGCTCTGATCTTCCCGCGGGCCGAGGCGCGCCTTCGCCTTCGCCTCCTGCCACAGCGCCTGGTAGCAGCGGGAGGCCAGGCTGCGCGGCGCGGTCGCGGTCACCGGGGCGCGCCGCAGTGACATGCGCTCGATCGCGGAGAGCGCGGGTATCGCGGCCTCGGCCACCTCGGTGCGGCCGGCGGGCAGCTCCTGCGCGATCTCGCGGTGCAGCCGCTTGCGCCGGTCGATCATCGATATGAACGCCAGCACCCTCGGCCGCTGCCCGTCGAAGTCGCCGATGAAGTCGGTGAGCTGATCTAGCGTGCGGACCGACAATGTGGTCGGGATCAGCGGCACGAGCAGCAGGTCGGCCGCGTGCAGCACGTTCTCGGACAGCAGCGAGATGCTCGGCGGGCAGTCGAGCACGACCAGGTCGTACTCGCGGCGCAGCGGCGCGAGCAGGCTCCGCAGCCGCGTGCTCGGCTTCCGCTCGCCGTCCAGGTGCAGGTCCAGGTGCCGGTAGGTGAAGTCGGCGGGCAGCAGGTCGAGGTTCTCGAAGTCGGTCGCCTTGATCGCGTCGTCGACCGGCCGCTTCCCTGCGATCAGTGCCTTGCCGCCGCCCTTGACCTTGGGCCTGACGCGGAACAGGAAGCTAGCCGCCGCCTGCGGGTCCAGGTCCCACAGCAGCACCCGCAGCCCGTCGGCCGCGGCCAGGTAGGCGATGTTGACGGCGGTCGCCGTCTTGCCCACGCCACCCTTGATGTTGTACGCGGCGATGATCTTCACTGTGCCGCCTTCACTGGGCCGCCCCGGTGAGCGCGTCGATCCTGGCCTGGCCGCGCGGGCTGGCGAACTCGGCGAAGCGGGCAGCGAACTCGCCCCTGCTCGCACGCTGCTTGCCCGCGAGGGTCGCGGCGATCTCGCCCATGGCGAGCAGCGTCTCGGCCGGCGCCGTCCGCGCCGCCATCATCTGGGCGGCGAACGTGCGCAATTCCCCGCGCTGGACCTCGGTGTCCTGGAACGCGCCCAGGCAGTCCTGGAGCACCTTGAGCTCGGCGACGGCCCGCCAGTGCTGGGCCGGCGGGTACATCGACGCGAACACCTCCAGGGCGTACCGCAGCTCCTTGCACCGCTTGCGCAGCTCGTGCAGCGCCTGCGGGGGCGCGGCGGCGTCGATGGCTGCGCCGCACGCCAGCACCTTCTGGTGCGCCCTGGCGATCCGCCGCGCGGCGAACCTGTCGATCGCCGGGCGCAGCCGCGGGGCGGCGGCGAGGCCGTCAAGGTCGCGGCGCCACGCCCTGGACAGGTCCGCGAACCTAGCCGAACGCAAGCCCTTGACGAGCTGCCGGTAGGCCAGGTCACGCTGGGCGCACAGATGATCATGGAAAGGCAGCAGGTCCGCTGTGGTCGCCGAGACGAGCTGCCTGCTCATCGCGTCGAAGCCGAGCAGGTACACGTCGAGGTCGCGGGTCGGGGTCGTCAGGTCGCCCAGCCACTTGAACTCCGGCCGGTACCTGGCAAGCAGGCTGGCGGGCAGCACCGAGCGGCCGATCTTGAGCACCGACCTGGTCCGCCGCACGGCAACCCGCAGGTCGTGCAGGAACTCGGTGTCGATGTCGCGCACCGTGCCAGCGACGTTGGCCTCGAGGGTGTCGAATAGCGCGCTGAGTATCGTGGCGAGCGCGAGCGTCGCCGGCGTGGTGCCGGCCAGCTGAACGTCGATCTTGCTCGTGTAGTCACCAGGCCGGCGGCCAGTCGCGGCCACGGCCGTCTCGAAGGCCGAGGTGGTCGACGGCGCGACGCCCGGCGCGGCGGCGATGAGGTCAGCCAGCTTCGACGCGTGCGCCTGGTAGCCGCGCAGCGGCGTGACCGCGATCCTCGGCCGGGTCCGGGCCGGCCTCGGCCCGGCGGGCGTCATCTCGTCAATGGTGACGAACGCGATGGTCTTGTCATCGGCGTTGAGCGCGCGCCGCTGCGACACGGCGCTGACGGCCCTGGCCACGGGCAGCAGCGCCCGGACCCCGATCACCGGGGCGATGTGCTCGCGCAGCGGCCCGAGCGGCAGGGCGTCGGCCTTGCACGGCCACTTGATCGGCTTGACCGGCCCGGTCGCGTCCGGCGGGCTGGCGTCGGCGCGGCGCCCGCGCCCGGCGTGCTCGATCGCGACGAGGCCGCCGTCCCTGCCGGTCAGCACCAGCTCGGCGGCGCCGCGGTCAGCCACGAGCTCGAGCGTCAGCCCGGCGCGGAACAGTCGCCAGTCGAACGTGTCCAGCCAGGTGCGCCGCACCGAGCGGGGCCTGGCTCCGGCGACGATGCTGAACCTCGGGTCATCGATCCGCGAGATCTCGTCGCCAGGTGATCCAGCGTCTGGTGCCAGGACGTCCAGGACGAATTCCCGCAGAGCGTTCGGCAAGGGCACTACCTCATCAGGGCTGATCTCCGGCGATTAGCCGTACCAGCCTACCCGGATCGCGTCAGGAGAAGGATGTCTGGTCGAGCCACCGGTCGAGCACGGCGCGGTCGCCGAGCACTCGCGGGGCCTGCTCGCTGACCGGTCGCCGCCCGAGCAGCACGAGCAGGACCTCGCTCGCCGTCCCGGTGAGCGAGACATCGCCCGCTCCGTCGCCGTGCCGCACGCTCACCCCGTCCTCGCCGTGGCGTACCAGCCACTCGCCGTTCTCGCCGAGCCCTGGATCGGTCGCGTGCACGCGCAAGGTCGCGCCGGGCGCCAGGGCCGCCGCTCGCGGGTCGGGCCTGCCGTAGAGCGGGCCGCTCATCACCGTGAGCCATTCGTCGATCGCGTCGGCGGCGAGCTCGGCCGGCAGGTGCACGGGATCGCCGGCCGACAGTTGCGCGTCGGCGCAGTGCGCCATCGTCTCGTGCGCCTGCCGCCGCGCCCAGAAGCTGGCCGGGACACTCCAGCCGAACGCCCAGACCTGGTCCTCGCCCGCTTCGCGCAGGACGGCGATGAGCCTGGCGGCGCCCTCGGTAAGCCAGCGCCCGCGGGCCGCGCCGTCGTCAGGGGGCCGGCCGTCGGGAACGGCGCGGTAGTCGACCTTGGCGGTCGCCCTGGTGCTTACGATCTCGGCCGCCCACCTGTGCACCCGCCCCATGTGGGCGGTGAGCTGGCCAAGTGACCAGTCCGGGCAGGAGGGGACCGGCAGGCCGGGGTCTGCGGCGCTGACGATGGCCGCGAAGGCGGCCGAGCTAGCCTCGATCTGCGCGTAGTACAGGTGAGCGGGCAAGTTCGCCATCGTCGGTTCTCCCGGGGTTGGCTCCGGGTAAACGGTACCGGGAAGCTCGGCTCGGCGATGGACGCCGCCGGCCAGTGCCCGGTTGCTCATTCGGGCGTGTGGAAGTTGGGCAGGCGAGACCAGTCGAGCCCGTCCACCGGGACGCCAAAGTCCAACAACTCAAGTGCGTGGTTCTTCG
Organism: Streptosporangiaceae bacterium; assembly: GCA_030045175.1. GTDB lineage: Bacteria > Actinomycetota > Actinomycetes > Streptosporangiales > Streptosporangiaceae > Chersky-822. The sequence continues at coordinate 10,360 of JASIBM010000320.1, forward strand.
ACAGGCTCGACTGCCTGGATGACGCGCGCTCCTGGAACTGGATC
>JASIBM010000321.1 GCA_030045175.1 Streptosporangiaceae bacterium
GCTGCCCCGGCCGGCCGAGCCGCGCGGCACGAGGCCTCCGAGCAGCGGCGTGTCATAGGGCTGGTCGTGATCGCCCCCCTCGATCGCGCCCGCGTTCCTGCGCCGGCCTAGCCCGGGATTGCCTGGCAGGCCGGACCCGCTCACATCGTCAGAAGGCGCGTCCTCGATCTCCTCGAGCCGGCCGTGCCGCAGCAAGAACGCGATCTCCCTGAACCGTTCAGGCACCCGGTGCAGCGGCGTCCCGGTGATCACGAGCACGCCGAACCCGGTGAGCAGCGCGAGCAGCGGCACCGTGGCCCAGGTCGAGATCAGCTTGACAAGCGGCCACGAAATGGCGAGGCCGATCAGGCCACCCGAGGACTGCATCGCCTTCGCGCCCGAGGCCAGGGTCGGGCTCCCCATCGCGATGTGCACGATGCCGAGCGAGCCCACGATCAGCGTCGTCCATCCGATCACCATCCTGCCCGTGTGCGCGTTCTTGTCCGGGTGCCTCAGCAGGCGCCAGGCGAGCAGCGTGAGCAGGATCGGGAGGGTCCAGGCGCCGAGCCCGAACGTGCCCCGGACGAAGTTGGTCAGGATCCGCCCGACCGGCGTGCCCAGGTGCCACCACGAGACGCCCGCGGCGACGACGGCCGCGGCCAGCACCGCCAGCCCGGCCCCGTCCCTGCGGTGTTCAGGATCGAGGTCACGCGCGTGGTCGCCGAACCGCCGCACCACGAAGCCGACACCGCCGGCCAGCTCCAGCCAGACCGCAGCGACGGCGCCGACGATCCAGCCGATCAGGATCGCGATCGGGTTGTGCGAGGAGCGCAGGCTTGCGCCGGCCGAGCGCCTCGAGCGGGCCTGGGCGGCCGCGCCCCGCCTGCGGTAATACGGCGTGCCGCCGCGCTGCGCCGCGGCACCGCTCCGGCCGGCGCTGCTTCGGCTAGCGCTACTCCGGCTGGTCTCGCTCCGGCCCGCGCCGCTACGGCTTGCGCTGCCCTGACCTCGCGCCGCACTGCCTTTTGCCGCGCTGCCCTTTGCCGTACTGCCTCTTGCCGCACTGCCCTGGCCGCGCGCGCCACCCCCAGAACCTGCCCCGGGACGGCCAGCGACGCCCGCCTGGCGGGTCCGCGCGGCGGTTCCACCGGGGCGAGATGCCCCCCTGGGCGCACGAGTCGCCATGGTCCACACGGTAACCAAGCACAACGGCCGGCCCCAAGAACCCCGGTCGGCGTGTCGCCAGGCCCGTCAAGCTGGCGGCAGGCACCACATCCAAGGTTCAGCGCCCGAATCGCGGCTTATGTAGCCAACTGAAACATGATCACGGACTCCCGTCCGCGGGTATCGCCAACACGCGTCCGTGATCACGCTGGACAGCGGTGGCAGGCGCCCACGCACCGCACTACGTTGACGGTCGGGTGAGCCGACACGTAGTTTCGGCACAGTTCTTGCTGGTGGGCATCTCCTGCCGGGCACGTCCCGGCTGGGAAAGGGGCGCGGGCGTGCGGATCGCGGTCGTGGGCGGCGGGCCGGGCGGGCTGTACTTCGCGGCGCTCGCCATGCAACTCAGTACTCACCGGCACGGGGTTCATCAGCACGGGCCTGAGCACGAGATCACGGTGTGGGAGCGCAACGCCCCCGACGACACGTTCGGCTTCGGCGTCGTGTTCTCCGACGAGACGCTCGGCGGCATCGAGCACGCCGACCCGGAGATCTACGCGGCGATGGAACGCGAGTTCGCCCGCTGGGACGACATCGACGTGCATTACCGCGGTCAGGTGATCACCAGCGGCGGGCACGGCTTCGCCGCGCTCAGCCGCCGCAGGCTGCTCCAGATCCTGCAGCGGCGCTGCGCCAGCCTGGGCGTGGGCATGCGCTTTCAATCCGAGGCCCCGGACCCGGCCGGGCTCGCCGCCAGCTACGACCTGGTCATCGCGGCCGACGGCGCCAACTCGGCAACCCGCAAGGCGTTTGGCGCCGCGTTCGGCCCCCAGGTCGACGTGCGCCAGTGCAAGTACATCTGGCTGGGCACCGACCTGGTGTTCGACGCGTTCAAGTTCTACATCGTGGACACGCCGTACGGCGTCATGCAGGTGCACGGCTACCCGTACGACGCGACAGGCAGCACGTTCATCGTGGAGATGCACTCCGACGTCTGGGCCGCGGCTGGCTTCGCCGGCCTCGCTCCTGCCGACCTCGCGCCTGGCCAGTCGGACACCGCGTCGATCGCGCGGATCAGGGAGTTGCTCGGTGACATCATCGGCGACCACCGGATCGATGCCAACAACTCCAAGTGGATCAGCTTCGGCACGCTGCGCTGCGAGAACTGGCGGCACGGCAACGTCGTGCTGCTCGGCGACGCCGCGCACACGGCGCACTTCTCCATCGGGTCCGGCACCAAGCTGGCGATGGAGGACGCGCTCGCGCTCGCGGCATGCATGAATGAGAATGCCGGAGTCGACGCGGCCCTCGCCGCCTACGAGGCCGAGCGGCGCCCGGTGGTCGCCTCCACCCAGCGCGCCGCGCAGGCCAGCCTGGAGTGGTTCGAGAACCTCGGCCAGTACACCCACCAGGACCCCGAGCAGTTCGCCTTCAACATCATCACCCGCAGCCGCCGGGTCACCCACGACAACCTGCGGCTGCGTGATCCCGAGTTCACCGCCAGCGTCGACGCCTGGTTCGCCAGCGAGTGCAAGCGCAAGGGGCTCGGATCAGGCGATCCGGTGCCGCCGATGTTCCAGCCGATGCGGCTGCGCGAGCTTGAGCTCAAGAACCGGGTGGTCGTCTCGGCGATGGACATGTACTCCGCAGCGGACGGCACCCCTTCCGACTTCCATCTCGTCCACCTCGGAGGGAAGGCGACCGGCGGCGCGGCGCTGGTGATGACGGAGATGGTCTGCGTTAATCCTGAAGGGCGAATCACACCTGCGTGCGCCGGGATGTACGACCCGGCGCACGAGTCGGCGTGGCGACGGATCACCGACTTCGTGCACGAGCGCTCGACCGCCAAGATCGGGCTTCAGCTCGGCCATTCTGGCCGCAAGGGCTCGACGAAGCTGATGTGGGAAGGGATCGACCAGCCGCTCGACGAGGGCAACTGGCCGGTCTGCGCACCGTCCCCGATCGCCTACCTGGCTGGGGTCAACCAGGTGCCGCATGAGCTCACGGTCACCGAGATGGAGCAGGTAAAGCAGGACTTCGTCGGGGCGGCCCTGGCGGGCGAACGCGCCGGGTTCGACCTGATCGAGCTGCACTGCGCGCACGGGTACCTGTTGTCTTCGTTCATCTCACCGGTCAGCAACCAGCGGACCGACGACTACGGTGGGTCGCTGTCCAATCGGCTGCGCTACCCGCTCGAGGTGTTCGCCGCGATGCGGGCGGCCTGGCCGGGCGCCAAGCCGATGACGGTCCGGATCTCGGCCACCGATTGGGTCCCAGGCGGCATGACGGGCGACGATGCCATCGAGGTGGCCCGCGCGTTCGCGGCCGCGGGCGCCGACGCCATCGACGTCTCCACCGGTCAGGTGACACCGGACGAACGGCCTGCGTTCGGCCGGTCTTATCAGACGCCATTCGCGGACGCGATCAGGAACCGGACCGGGCTGGCGACCATCGCCGTCGGCGTGATCTCGTCCTACGACGACGTCAATTCGATCATCCTGGCCGGACGCGCCGACCTGTGCGCGATCGGCCGGGCGCACCTGTACGACCCGAACTGGACGCTGCACGCGGCGGCGGCGCAGGGCTACTCAGGGCCGGCCGCCCGGTGGCCCGACCAGTGGGAGGCGGGCAGCCGGCCACCGCAAACCGGCCGGACCGACGGGCCCAAGCCCAGGCTGGAGCTGATCAGGCAGGCCAGCGCGGGTACCGGCGGGACCCGCCACGCCCGCTGGCGCCCGGCGGCAAGCGGGCCAGCGGCGGAAGGAACCGCCGCGAACGCGGAGGTTGCCTCGTGACAACGGGGGGTTCCGGGGGGTCGCCCCCCCGGGCCAGCACAGGGATCGAGCGGGTCAACCCGCCGGAGCTGGCGAGGCCGTCCGGCTTCGCGCACGCCGTGGTCGCCTCTGGCGGGCGGATGGTGTTCCTGGCGGGCCAGACCGCGCTTGACGGCTCGGGGGCGATCGTGGGCGCGGACGTGGTCAGCCAGTTCGAGCGCGCGCTCGCCAACCTGCTGGCCGCGCTGCGCGCGGCTGGCGGCGAGCCCGGGCACCTGGCCAGCCTCACCGTCTACGCGACCGACCTCGAGGACTACCGGGCGCACGCGCGCGAGCTTGGCGAGGTCTGGCGACGACTGGCCGGGCCGCGCTATCCGGCGATGGCGGCCGTCGGCGTGTCCAGGCTCTGGGACGCCGAGGCGCTGGTGGAGGTGCAGGGCCTGGCGGTTCTGCCCGAAACGCCGCGTTCGTGACGCAAGTGAGCCATTGACTACGGCGACATGGACGCGATACTGATCAGATTCACCCCCTGTCAGGCACGCCCATGTAACGCCCCACCTGCACCGTCCGAGGAAGGCCTGGCCGATGTCGCTCACGCCGTCCGCCCATGTCGATACGTTCTGCCGGGACAACCTGCCGCCCGCCGACCAGTGGCCAGACCTGGAGTTCACGCTCCCAGAGCTGGCCTACCCGGACCGGCTGAACTGCGCGCAGAGCCTGCTCGCGGACACCATCGCGACCCGCGGTGCCGACCGGCCCTGCCTGCTGCCGCAAGACCCCGCCGAGCCGACGTGGTCCTACGGCGACCTCTCGGCCGCGGCCAGCCGGATCGCCGCCGTGCTCAGCGAGGACCTGGGCCTGGTCCCTGGCAATCGGGTGCTGTTGCGCGGGCCCAACAACCCGTGGCTGGTGGCCTGCTGGTTCGGCGTGCTGATGGCTGGCGGCGTCGCGGTGACGACCATGCCCCTGCTCCGCGCCGCCGAGCTCGCCACCATCTGCGAGATCGCGCAAGTGGGCCTCGCGCTGTGCGACGACAGGTTCACAGCGGAGCTCGACGCGGC
>JASIBM010000046.1 GCA_030045175.1 Streptosporangiaceae bacterium
CCCTACGAGGGCGGCACCGAGGCCTTCGTGGCGGACGCGACCCGGGCCGATGGCACCCCTGCCGTCTTGAAGGTGCTCGTCCCAGGGACCGGGAACAACCCCTCCGACGAGGCGACCGTCCTGCGCCTCGTCGGCGGAGACGGATGCCCGGTGCTCTACCGGCACGACCCCGGCCGGGGCGCCTTGCTCATGGAGCGGCTGGGCCGGCCCATGCATGAGCTTGGACTGCCGCTCGCCCGTCGCCTCGAGATTCTCTGCGCCGCCGCTGAGCGCCTATGGCGGCCGGCGCCAGGCTGCGGGCTGCCCACGGGGGCGACCAAGGCCCGACGGCTCGCCGATTTCATCGTGACGTCGTGGGAGGAGCTCAACCGCCCGTGCTCGGAGAAGACTGTCGACCATGCCCTGGCCTGCGCTCGCCGGCGGGCGCAAGCGCACCGCGACGAGAGGTCCGTGCTCGTGCACGGCGACGTGCACCAGCTGAACGCCCTCCAGCACGACGGCGGCTTCAAGCTGATCGATCCTGACGGCCTGCTGGCCGAGGCCGAGTACGACCTGGGAGTCCTCATGCGGGGCGATCCCGTCGAGCTGCTCGCCGGTGACCCCGTCGGCCGGGCCCGCTGGCTGGCCGCCAGCACGGGGCTCGATCTCGCCGCCATCTGGGAGTGGGGCGTTGTCGAGCGGCTGTCGACCGGGCTGCTCTGCACCCGCATCCACCTGCAGCCCCTCGGCCGCGACACGCTGGCGGCGGCCGAGGCCGTCGCCGGCCTGATGATCGGCTAAAGCAACGGCAGTCGTTCGCGCCGGGCTTGCGTAAGCCTGGCCCGATCGGGTCATCTGCGCTGCCGCGTGAAATGTGGCCCGTACGGGCGAAGCGAGCGCGCCGCACGGCCGGATACCCCTAGACACCGTGGGCAACGGGATCCCCCGGGGACGCCACTGCCCGACAAGCCGCCCAGAGGGGGCGGCAGGTCGGAGAACGCTCACGCGCAAGGGGTAAGGGGCGCTGGCATGGGTGAACGAGCCGAGTTGGCACAGCCGCGAGTGGGGTACCCACCGCCAAGCCGCCGCACCCGGCCGCTGTCGCCGGCTACCTGGCCGCGATGCTGGTCAACCCGAACAATCAGGCCCTTGAGGCCGGGAAGGTCACGTCCGAGTTGGAAAGGGAGGTCGTGGCTGAGCTGGCCGCGATGTTCGGGCTCGCGACCCATCTCGGTCACCTGACCAGCAGCGGCACGATCGCCAACCTGGAGGCGCTCTACGTCGCGCGCGAACTGCATCCAGGGCGCGGGGTGGCCTTCAGCCAGGACGCGCATTACACCCACGCGCGGATGTGCGGCCTGCTCGGCGTGGCCGGCACGGCGGTGCCCGCCGACGCCGCCGGGCGGATAGACCTGGACGCGCTCGACCGGGTGCTGGCGGGCGGCACGACCGGGACCGTGGTGGCGACGGCCGGAACCACCGGACTCGGCGCGATCGACCCGGTGCACGACGTGCTCGCGGTCGCCCGCCGCCGCGGCGTCCGGGTGCACGTCGACGCCGCCTACGGCGGGTTCTACACGCTGCTGGCCGGCGCGGGCGGCCGGGCCGGGCTGGATCCGCGGCCGTGGCGGGCCATCGCCGAATGCGACTCGGTAGTGGTCGATCCGCACAAGCACGGGCTGCAGCCGTACGGGTGCGGGGCCGTGCTGTTCGCGGATCCGTCGGTCGGCCGGTTCTACACGCACGACTCGCCCTACACCTACTTCACCTCCAGCGAGCTGCACCTGGGGGAGATCAGCCTGGAATGCTCCCGGGCCGGCGCCGCCGCTGCCGCGCTGTGGCTCACGCTGCGGTTGTTGCCGCTCACGCCCGACGGGCTCGGCCAGGTGCTCGCCGCCTGCCGCAGCGCCGCCATCGGCTGGGCTGACCTGCTGCGGAGCTCGGACCGGCTGCGGCTCTACCAGGAGCCCGACTTGGACATCGTGACCTACTTCCCGTTGACCACGCCCGCGAGCCTGGCCGAAATCGACCGAGCCTGCTCGCGCATACTCTCCGACGGCATGAACGACCCGGAACGGCCAGTCTTCCTCAGCACGCTCACCGTGGCCGACGACGCGCTGACTCGCCGGCACGCCGATGTGACCGCCGACCGCGACAGCGCCAGGATCTTGCGCAGCGCGCTCATGAAACCCGAATCAGGAACCCATGTCCGGTGGCTGCACACCCGCCTGGAAGAACTTGCGGGCTAACGACCGCGCTGTCGGCGAGGCCGGCGCCTGCGCGTACTTCAGGATTCGCAAGCCTTCCAGCCTGAGGGCACGCGGGTAAATTGCCTTGTAAATATTACAATTCGGCGACTTGACATCATATCTGCCGGTTGCTCGGAATGTCGCTACCGTGCACCCACCCGAGCACCAGTACCGCCACGTGCACTCTCGGCAACCCTCCTTCTCGTCAACGAGCAGGTTGATTGCTGTCGTCTTGTCTCGCCGCACGAGCTGGAGGGGATCATCCCTGAACACGTCACCCAGCGTCCGCTCGATCTCCATATGGCACTTCGCCACTTGACCTTTGTGGTCTATGACCACGTAGTCGTGGCCGACTCCGCAGGAGCGCTGCCGCGGCTCGAGCAGCTGGCCGCGATCCAGGATCGATCCGAGGACGCTCCACGCGGGCAGGTTCTCTTCGATGACGTCGAAGGTCGCGAGCAGAGCGGAGATCATCGCTTGCTCTTCGTAACGCAGATCGGTAAAGGTCGCCGCACATTCGTTGTCACGGAAGAAATTCAGGCTGAATGTCAGCCGGAGATCGAGAGCGTATCTGACGACATCTGGAATGCCCGCCGCATTGCGGTTAGTGATCGTTACCGACAAGTGCGGAGCGTGCCCCTGCTCAATCAGCTGCTCGATCGTTCGCTCAACGAATCGGAACGACGGCTTGCCGTTGACGAAGGGGCGTTGCACGTCATGCATATCTCCCAGCCCGTCGAGGGAGACCATCACCTTGATGCCTTCGGCCTTGAGCGTCTCGACGAACTTCGGCGGCAAGGTCACGCCATTGCTCAGCAGGGTGGCATGCAGCCTGAGCCCGTTGTCGCGGGTAAGGGCGCGGGCGTAATTGTGCAGGTCGAGCAGCAGCCGCGTGTTTAGGCTGGCCTCGCCTCCCGCGTACTTGAGTTTGACTGCCTCGAAGCCGTTCTCCATGGCCGACCGGACCACCGCCGCGACGGCCGCCCGGCCGGTTGACTCGTCCATGCCCTCGTTGGACTTGCTGACGTAGCAGTAGGGGCATCGCAGGTTGCAGGCGTTGGTGACGTGCAGCCATGCGGTGAGCACGGTAGTGGCGCCGAACTGCTGCCTTTGCTCCTCGTCAGCCCGGTGGATCAGGCCGGCTTCGCCAAGGCGCCGGCATGTCTCGTCGAAATCCAGCCTGCGGCGAGCCGAGGCGGAGCGCGCCTGGCCGATCGTGCTCGGCTGCCTGAAGCTGCTGAAGACGGCAAAGGCTGGCTCGTTCACGACGATCACGCCGCCGCGGCCGAGTGGGTTGAACAGCAGCGTGTGATCGGTATCCAGCCGGATCTCGGCGACGTCCTTGCCGCAGATCCAGCGGCTCGCGTCTGACATTGCCGCAGGCGGCAGTACCGGGAGCGCCACGGTGGCCCGAGCGTCGCTGACCGGACAAGCGCAGTCCTCGCAGTTAAACAGCATCAAGGCCGGACCGCTGGGCAGATCGAATGCCGAGAGCACGACAGCACGATCCGCCCATCCTGCTGATGTCATTTCCACGCCTCTCTGGACGGTGGAGCGTTCAGGTGGATGAGCTAGTGCAGTTCCTCAAGACGGGCGAGCAGCAGGTCCGATCCGCGTGACAGGAGGCCCCACTCCCGCCTGAGATGCCGTAGCCAGTCGGCCTGAATATCGGACGGCAGCTTCTTGAGCAACGTGCTGAACAACTTGAACTCTCCGGGGACGGCGGCGGCCCCGGACGAGCCCACGTAACCTTGCGCGATCTTCGCGAAGCCCTCGGCATACTTGGCCAGGGCTGCGTCGAGGTGCTGGGAGTCTTCGGATGCCTCCCAGTCGTGGATGCCGAGATGCCCCTGCACGAGGTACCACCTGCCCCGCAGGTCAGGGAACTCGTACGCCGCGATAGCCTGCGCGATATCGCCCGCGTGCCTGGTGATGGCGTCCCGGTACCGCTGCTTGCCTGTCGCTGCCCACGCCGCGTAGCTCAGCTCGACGTACTCGATCAGGTTGGCGAACAAGAACCAGCCGTCTGACAGCCTGCGCGACCAATCGATGCCTCGGGCCAGATACTCCAGGCCGACGTCGTGGTCCTCGCCGCCGAAAATCCGGCCAGCCCGGTTCAGGGCCGACGGGTAACCGCGAACGGCCTGCTCGTGGCAGATATCCAGGGCCAGCGTGATCAGCCGCTTGGCCTGGCCGAGCTGGTCCCTGTTCGGCGTGAGGACGACGCCGTCCTGCGCGGCCTGGAACAGGCAGATCGCCTGCTCCTGGTAGATGAGACCGAGCCAGGACCAGTTGCGCTGCTCGTGGAAGATCTGCTCGGCGTTCTCGTACGCCCTCCAGGACAGCTCGAACCGCCGCTCGTAGCGGTAGACCTCGCCGCAGACACTCCACGCACTGGCCTCTCCCTGGGCCCGGCCCAGCCGATGACGAACCGTGATCGCGCTCTCAGCCAGGTTCACGCCGTCCCTGTACTCGCCTTCCAGGCCCTTGACGTAGGCCCAGTTCGTCTGGATCGAGGCCATCTCTTCCCGGTCTTCCTCCGAGCCGCCGCTGGTGAGCAGGGACTCTGAGATGGCGTTGCGCGCCTCTCGGTAGGCGTTGTCCGCCTCCCGCCACATGCCTTCGTTGCGGAAGTAGAAGCCGAGCTCCTTCTGAGCCTCGGCGATGTGCTTGTAACACTCGGGCGGCCGCAACTCCATCGCCTCGGCCAGCGCGGCCCGGCAATGGTCCAGGCCGTGCCGCACCTCACCGTCGATGCGGATGCACGCGTTGGCGAGCAGGATCTCACGCCGGTAGCGGTGGCCGAACTCGGCGCCGGCCAGCGGCAGCTGTTCGAGCAGGTCCTTGGCGGCCGGCGACTGCTCGTTGTTGATGAGGTAGTCCGCCATGCTCAGGCCGATCTCGCGGTAAAGCCCGGGCCGCGCGCGCAGCCATGCCCGGAAGTCCTCGATGACGTCGCGGACGACATCCCCGAAGGCGTAGGTCTGGACGCCATCGGGCAAGAAGCGCTGCATCTCGAAGGCCAGCAGGTCCTGGAAGAGCACGTCGTGCCGCGCCTTCGCGTCCTCGAACATGCGCAGGAACTCATCGCAGCCTGACTTGTGGTCACACAGCAGCCGGTAGACGAAGCCGACCGCCCTGAGCTGATCGAGCTCGTGCTTGCGCGCGTCCAGTTCGGCGACCTCTTCGACGAACGCCCGCTCCACGCGCGAGGAAGCCCGGGCCTCATCGCCCGGCAGCGCCACCTCGCCGACCTCCTGCAACCGGTTGTCCAGGTCCGTCAGCTGCGCGTCGAGGTCCGCCTTCGGCTGTGCGATCAAGTAACTGTAGATGTCGGCCGCGCGCCTCCACAGGTCGACTCGCCACTGCAGATCCCGATCATGCAGGGGGATGATGCGCTGCCCGAGTTCCTCGGCGACGGCGTCGTGCAACGTAACGTACCGGCGGTTGGCGCGCGGGCGGATCCATGGCGTCCGCAGCAGCGCGCCCCAGGCCTCGTCCCAGTCCTGCAGGCCGGATGGCAGCTGCCAATCGCCCATCAGCCGCTGCCAGATTGGCTGGTTCACCCGCTGGCGCACGACCGCCAGGCGCTTGATCGCCTCGTGCCAGAAGTCGACCTCCCGGTACGGGGTCACAAGGCGGCGCTTGAACGCCTCACGCAGGGCCTGCCCCTCCGGGGTGAGCTCGCCGCGGTAAGGAACCGTCGCCCGCACCGTGTCCAGCGGTCCGCCCGCTTCCTCGGGCATGCCCCTGTCTTGAAGGTAGGAGATCGTGAAGGCGAGCCAGAGCGGATGCCCCCTTGTCAGGTGGACGAGCTTCGCCTTCTCGTCATCGTCCAGGCTCGCCGCGCTGCTGCTATGCAGGTAGCGCAGCGCCGCGTCCTGCGTGAACTCGCCCAGCGTGACGGTGGTGACCGGCATGCCCTGATATGGATCCGACAGCTCGTTCCTGATCGGATCGGGTGCCTCGTCCTCGTCATTGGGCGGCCTGCCGGACAGGACGAAGAGCGTGGCCGACAACGCCTTCATCCACTGCGTCAGGGTGAGCAGCAGGTACATGCCGCGCATGGTCTCGACCGTGTCGAAACTGATCACTACCGTCTTGCCGGTCTGAGTGACATAGTCCCGGTAGCAGTCCTGGAAGACGCGCTTGATGCGGGCGAGATGGCTCACCACGGTCTCGTGGCCGATGCGCGGGCGCGCGTAATTGGGCAGCCGCGAGATGTACTGCTTGTACCGGCCAAAATACTGGTCGTGCGGGTCGATCTGCTTGGCGATGTATGACTCGAGGTTGGACAGCAACCAGTACTCTGAGTCATCGACGTCGATGGCGTCCAGCCAGACGATCTGCTCGTCCGCCGCCCTGTCCATGGTGAGCTGACGGATAAGCCACGTCTTGCCGCTGCCACCGGGGCCGTACAGCAGCACGGCACGACTCTCACGGCTCTGCCGTACCTTATCGGCCGCTTGCAGGATCGCCCGTTCTTCCTCCCGGTGGATATAGCCAGGAAACAGGGTGTTCTCGTCCATGCTATGAATCTGCCGCCGTTTCGATAATTGCGACAAGCCGATCGAAAAGCCCATTTACCGGGCTCAGGGATGCTTGCAGCTCCTCGTCGTTCCGCATCCGGTCGGCTGCGTACGCGCGCAATTCCGAGACAGAATATGCGGACGAGTCGGCGAGCGCATGGGAAAGCTTCCGTGCGGACTCGGTCAAGCTCTCCTCCATCCTCGCGTGCTCGTCGAGGCTGAGCGCCACGGCTTCGTGCCATAGAGCTTCGACCAGGCCGATGACCTGCTCTTTTCCGGGCTGCCTATCGGACCAGACCCGGACGAATTCGCTGGCCTCGCGATGGGCGGCGGCCCGCTGCGTGTCAGACTTGAAGTAGTAACGATAGAGCAGCCTGCGAATGGCCGCATGCAGTTCCTGCCATGGCTCGTCGAGCGGCCGCCTGAGCAAGGCGGTGCCGCTGATCGCTTGCCACAGGTCCTCGATCGACCACTCCGCGTCGCGCAGTGCGTCCGCGAAGGATTGATCGGTATCCAGGTAGTGACGCAAGTGGGATTGCGTGAAGATGCGGTACGGCGCGAGGATCCTGAACGCGTGCTCGAGCGCGAGCCTGGCAGGAGCGGGACACTCACCTTGGTGCGGGCGGCGGCCGCCGTTCCAGGAGAAGAGGCTGTCGGGCGAGAGCAGCCCGGTCTGGATATAGGGCTGGGCCAGTTCCTCAAACAGCTCCTGGGTGGGCAGCCGGCGCTCAAGCTCCATCCACTCCTGTGTCCTGATCCACTGCAGGCAGTGGCTGAGCAAGGCGGGCAGCCCCTGTCCAAGCTGGTGCACGAGCGTCGCTGTCTGCGCGTACGTATCGGCCCCGATGGTGCGCCCCATCTCGGCCGCCAGATCCCGGAGCGCGTCCTCGACGATCTCGACGCTGAACTCCGTCAGCACGAGAGTGGACAGGCGCGGAGGTGGCGCGACGCTACGCCACTTGTCCTCGCGCCTGCTCGCGACGACCAGGCCCACCCGGACGCCGGCCGGCCCGTTCCGGCGTACCAGGTCGTAAATCTGGCTAATGCAGGAGCGCAGGGCCAGGGCGGTGCCCACATCCAGCATTTCCGCTCGGTCCAGCAAGCACAGCCACGACTTCCTGCTTGTGCAGATCTCTTGGGCGATGCGCAGCAGCGAGTCCTGATCGGTCGTGACCAGCCATGGCCGGTTGAACAGCAGGGCGAGCAACGCGGTCACGTTCCCGCGCACCTCCGGCGGCTGGTCGCGCACATCAACCCGGCCGACCGACCATCCTGAGGACGGTGACCCAGCGGCATCCTCGAGTTCGGCGAGCATCTTGGCGAGGAACCACGTCTTGCCGAGCTGAGGCGCGGCAATGACGAGCCAGAAATGCGGGCCCCCGGCGCCAGTCAGGCCGTTGATGACCTTCTCGAGCTCGTCGGTGCGGTTGCGGAAGGCCGGCGAGCTGGTCTCGCCCGCCCGGAAATCGGGCGGCGGCGCTTCTGGCCGCATCAGGACTGTGGTGCCGGACAGCGCATGCTCGCCGAGCTGGAGCTGGCGGCTAAGATCCGCGATGGCAGCGGTGAGATCAGCGGATCCCGTTACGCTGACGCGATCGTAGATCCGCAGGAGGCCGGCCGCGGGATCCGAGGTCTCCTGGATCTCCATGACGTGGATGAAGGTTGCCCGGGGGTCGGTGCGCCGCTGGTCCTCTTCGCGCAAGATGGCCAGATGGACTTCCCTGCGACACCAATTCGACGCGACGAATGCCGGCGAGAGCAGCGCGACGAAAGCGTCCGCTCCGTTCATCGCCTCCTCGATCTGCTCTGGGAAGCGCCCGCCGCGATGGTCCTGCCAGTAAAAGACCTCGTACCCAAGCTCACTAAGTCGGCTGGCAGTGAGCCCAGCGACCTGGCTGTCCTCCTCCGCGGTACTGAGGAACAGCTTTTGGCGATACTCAGTCACCAGTAACCGCCTGTCGGCGGACTGGCCGGTCGTGCCCGCAGGAGCAGGTTCACGAGCACCCGCCTGGTCCGGCCACGCCGTTGAGCGAGGCCTGCCGCGACGGAACCGGACGCATCCGGGCGAATACCCAGTGATCTCCATATTCCATCCCCCCTCCGGAGTGGCTGGTCGGCTCTGGCCAGCCATTCACTGCCATCAAGATCGGCGTCGCACGGCGCTAATCCCGCGCCACCGTAAAGAAATGTATCTTTCGGATGCTTTCAAGTCAATTGGACAAACTCTAATATAGGTCGCCCATCTTGCTCGGGCAGCCGGGTAACGCCAACGACGAATAAACTGGTCAGGCCGTGATGCCTCGCAGGCTGCGGTACTCGGCGTGGAGTCCTGTCGCGTGCCTCGCGCGGGCGGGTTGCGCACCGCGGCTGGGCGGCGACCACCTACCGCTACAACGCCCGCAGCCAAGTCACCACGTTCACCGACGCGCACGCGTGCATGCCCACCCCGGACCGCGACACCTCAAGCGCCACCGGCACCTCGAACGCCCCCCACGCCGACATTCCTCATGATCACGGACGATCATCTGCAAATACGACTGAGAGGCGTCCGTGATCATGAGCGTAGAGCAGCGCCAGGGCAACCTTGATCAGTAGCGCGCACCACCTACGACGACGTTGAATCGACAATCGCGCGCATTCAAGAACTCGGCGCGGCGCTCCAGGATGAATATCTCGCTGACGGCTGAGGAAAAAGTAAAAAGTACCGGACCCGCTCCGCATAACCGTTCCTAAATCATTAGGACAGTTTCGGTATGGCGCGGGCGAAAATGACACCTAACAAATGTCAGGCGCCGATGATAACGTGGCTGGCGGGCAGCAGGAGCCGGCTGTCGGCGGCCAGGGAGGCAAGCATGACCAGCGGTGCGGTGCGCGAGCGGGCGAACGAACCCGAGGACCTGGGCCGCTTGTTCCTGGAGCGGGCCAACGCGGGTGACGTGGACGGCCTGGTGGCACTGTATGAGCCAGACGCGGTACTGGCCGCGCCGTCGGGGGAGGTCGTGGCTGGCGCTGATGCGATCAGGGAGGTATACGCCGGGCTGCTGGCCAGCCGGCCCGCCTTCGAGGATCTCGGGCAGCGGCCCGCATTGCGCGGCGGTGACCTGGCGCTGACCTCGAGCCGGGTGCCGGGTGGCGGCGCTACCGCCGAAGTCGCGCGGCGGCAGCCGGACGGGACCTGGCTGTGGATGCTTGACCAGTCCCACGTCGGCGGCTAGCCGCAGGACGGCGGGCCTTGGCCGATCGCACGTTCGATCCTGGCCACCAGGCTCTCCACGGCGAACTCGTGCTCCGGCTTCATCAGGACGCTGCGCAGTATGCGAGCGGGTCCGTCGCCACTGACGTCATGGCCCCGCGAGCGGAAATCGCTGGCCGGGACTCGCAGCGTGCTCAGGAACACCGGATCAGCCGCGTCCGCCATTCCGGCGGCGAGCACGCGGGCGCATTCAGCGTCTATGCCTGCGGCAGTCTCGTGTCGCGGGAAGTAAGCGACTATGTCTAGCTCAGGCTCCTGGTAGAGGCTGAGCACCGGCGACTGCCTGACTTGATGGGCGAATGCCACCGCAGCCCGCCGGGTGGCGGCAAGGACCGCGCCCAGTCCCTCTGGTGTCAGCGGAAGCACCCGCAGGGTGAGCCAGAGCGCCGCGGCGGCGGCACCCGCGCGCGAGCATTCGAGGCTTATCTCACCAAGGTGCAGGTCGTCTGAGGTGAAATAGGTGTAGGGAGAATCGTGCGCGTAGAACCTGCCCACGGCCGGATCGGCGAACACGACGGCGCCGCAGCCGTAGGGCTGGAGGCCGTGCTTGTGCGGGTCTACCACGACCGAGTCACATCGGGCGATCGCGCGCCACGGATCAGCCTGCGCTTCCTCGCCAGCGAGCAGGGCGAAGAACCCGCCGTACGCCGCGTCTACGTGCAGGCGAGCACCGTAAGCCGCCTTCAGCGCCAGTGCCTCGCCGATCGGGTCTACCGCCCCGAGCCCGGTGGTCCCCGCGGTCAGGACAACGGTGCCGACCCGGCCAGAGCGCAGCAGCTCTTCGCATGCCGTCAGGTCCATCCGGCCCCGCGAGTCAGCCGGCACCACGTACCCGGGAAGGCCGAGCAGCTGGCACATCCGGCCATGGGTGTAATGGGCATCGGTGCTGTAAGCGATGCCCAGGTCGGGGTGAATCTGCCGGGCGACGAACAATGCCTCCAGGTTGGCCACCGTTCCACCGCCGGTCAGATGCCCAAGGTGCTGGGGGAAACCGAACATCCGGGCGATCTCGGCGATCACTTCCTTCTCCATCGCCGCCGTCGCCGGCCCGCCGTCAAGCGCGTGGTTGTTCGGGTTGATCAGCATCGCGGCCAGGTATCCCACCACGGCGGCCGGATGCGGGGGCTTGAGCATCTGCCCCGCGTAGCTCGGATGGAAGAACGGATAGTTATCATGCAGTCGGCCGGTGAGCGCAAGGAAGGCAGCGCTGAATTGATCATCAGTTACCTGTAGGGACGGGTGCGCGCGATACGGTTCGTACGCTGCCGCCCATTCCGCTATCTCTGCCACAGCTCGGCCCAGCCAGAACTTCAGATCCATGCGGCTCCACTCTCGCAGGCATTCAACCACTCGCCCAGCAGGCGCTCGTGGTACGTACGCTCCAGGACCAGAGCTCGCCGGCGGCGCGCAAGCCCGGATGCACGATCCCACGCCCCCGGTGAGCGCGCAGCAGCTCACCAACAGGGCGATGATGGGTCATTATTAGCAGCACTGGGATCCGGTTGGCGGGCTGTGCGAGAGGGTAGTGGAGGCGCACCGTGAGCGTCGGCAGTGACATAGCGGAAGCGCGTCGGCGGGCCGGGCTCACCGTGACCGAGGTTAGCCAGCGCACCCGGATAAGGGAAGCCCTCATCCACGGCATCGAGCGCGACGATTATGGGGAGTGCGGGGGCGACTTCTACGCCCGCGGGTTCATCCGTGCCATCGCCCGCGTCGTTGGGGTGGATCCCGGGCCTATGATCGCGGACTACGACGCCGCTCACCGCGCGCCGCAAGCGGACGTGGCGGAACTCCCTTGGCCCGTCTCCGCGATCAAGCTGCGCGAGCGACGCCGGCTGAACTGGACCGTCGCGCTGGCGCTGGCGCTGGCGCTGGCCTTGGCGCTTGGCTTCGCCGCCTACCACGTCATATCGGGCTCCGGCCACCTGCGGACCGCTGCCAGCCAGATCGCGCAAAAGCCTCGGCGTGTCACCGCGCCGTCAGCACCGGCGAAAGCGCCAGCCTCACCCTCCCACGCTCAGGACGTGGTGATTCAGCTCACCGCCGTCCAAGACTGCTGGGTCGAGTTCTCCACTCCGGCCGGCCAGTACCTGTCCCAGTCCTACCTCGTGGCCGGCGCGTCAAAGAGATGGATCTTCGCACATGCCATAGATATGAGGCTCGGCAATCCTGGTGGCGTCAAGCTGATCGTGGATGGCCGGAATCCGCTGCCACCCGGCACGACGTTTCCTGTCACGTTGAGCCTGCGCCCGCCCGACCGCGCCGACTGACGGCAGGACAGGCCGGCAGGTCCGCGTCGGCAGGTCCGCGCCGGGACGAACCCAGAGCCGCGCTGCCCGGCTGGCCCCGGGTTACTCAGGCGCCACCAAGGCGACATACATGGACATTTTATCCCAATCTTGTTCAGGTCACGTTGCAACGACGATGAAGCTGATATGGTGCCTGCGCGCTTGGTCACCGAGTTCAGGCAAGCCCTCACATAACCCTCCAGGAGCATGCCGGAAGGCCCCTTTCCTATGAGTAACATTCTGGCCTTCTTGGGTCGCGACTTGGCGGTTGACCTTGGCACCGCCAACACGCTTATTTACGTCCGCGGCCGAGGGATCGTGCTGAACGAGCCCTCGGTGGTGGCGCTGAACGTGAGAACTGGCCAGGTCGTAGCCGTGGGCGCCGACGCCAAGCGCATGCTAGGCAGGACGCCGGAAAACATCGCCGCGATACGACCGCTCAGGGACGGCGTCATCGCCGACTTCGAGGTCACCGAGCGGATGCTCCGGTACTTGATCCAGAAGGTGCTCAAACGCGGGCACCTGGTGAAACCGCGGATCATCGTGGCCGTGCCCAGCGGCCTCACCGGGGTCGAGCTGAGCGCGGTCAAGGAGGCCGCGCATCAGGTCGGCGCGCGCCGGGTGTACATCCTCGAGGAACCCGTGGCCGCGGCGATCGGTGCCGGGCTCCCGGTCAGCGAGCCAACGGGCAACATGGTCGTGGATATCGGCGGCGGTACCACCGAGATCGCCGTGATCTCGCTCGGCGGCATCGTGACCTCGCAGTCGATCCGCGTTGCCGGGGACGAACTCGACCAGGCCATCATCAACTTCGCGAGGAAGAAGCACCGGATCCTGCTGGGCGAGCGGACGGCCGAGAACCTCAAGATCTCGATTGGCTCGGCGCTCCCCGTACCCGATGAGCCGCCGGTCGAAATCCGCGGCAGGGACCTGGTCAGCGGCTGGCCGAAGACCACCGAGATAAC
>JASIBM010000322.1 GCA_030045175.1 Streptosporangiaceae bacterium
CGCCGCCGACATCGGCCCCGTCCGCCGCGTTCGTCTCTCCAGGGAGCCCCCACTGCCTGGCTAGCGGGTCGAACGAGCCGCCGAGCGCCAGCGTGGCCGACGTCAAGATCACCGTCCGGCGGCCGAACAAGCGGTCAGCGAGCAGCCCGCCCACCGACAACGGGGCCACTCTCAGCGTCGGCGGCCGGCCGGCCTCGTCGGCCACTGGCCGGTCCATCCAGACCACGTCGGATCGATCGGCGATGCCAGGGCGAAACGCCCTGAGCATCCGCTCCGCCGCCTCCGCCAGCTCGGCGACGGCGACCAGTGCCGACCGGCGGGCGGCGATTCGCTCCGGATCCTCCTCACCGTCCTTGGCGCTGGCCCTGAACTCGGCCGCGCATCCGGCGGCCGCGTCGCGCAGGGACGCTAGAGCGGCGGCGACGGCTTCGTCGAGCACGTCGATCCGCCCGGCCGGGGTGTCGGCGAGCGCCCGCTCCGCGGCGGCCGCCGCGTCCCGCAGCCGGTCCACCGTCTTCTCCTCGATCATCTTTCCGCAGCGACGCGCCGCGGTCTCAGCCGCGACGGCCGACAACTCGTCAGCGGCGACCGAGGTGACCCGGTCAACCAGGTCGTGCGCCTCATCGATGATCACGACGTCGTGCTCGGGGAACACGTCGAAGTCCTCGAGCGCGTCGATCGCGAGCAAGGCGTGGTTGGTCACCACGATGTCCGCCCGGCCTGCCGCGTCGCGCGCGAGCTCGGCGTAACACTGGCTGCCGAACGGGCAGCGCTGCACGCCGAGGCACTCACGGGCGTTGACGGACACCTGGCGCCACGCCTGCTCGCCCACCCCAGGCACTAGCTCATCCCGGTCACCGGTTTGCGTCGTGGCCGCCCATTCGTGCAGCCGCTGCATCTGCCTGCCGATCGCTGAAACTGCACCAGGATCGAACAGCGCCGGCGCCTCCTCGTCTGGCGGACCGCCGCGCAGCCGCAGCAAGCATAGGTAATTACGCCGGCCCTTGAGCATGGCGAAGTCGGGATCACGGCCGAGCGCAGGCGCGATCGCGGCAGCAAGCCGGGGCAGATCCTTGTCGATGAGCTGGCGCTGCAACGCGATCGTGGCGGTGGAGACCACCACGGTCACGTCGCTGTCGACGGCGTGCTTGGCAGCGGGCACGAGGTAAGCGAGCGACTTGCCTGTTCCCGTTCCGGCCTGAACGGCGAGGTGCTCCCCCGTGTCGATCGCGCGCTGCACCGCGCGTGCCATCGACACCTGGCCAGACCGCTCGGCCCCGCCGATCCCAGCGACCGCCAGCGCGAGCAGCCTGGCGACTTCGTCGCTAGCATCAGCGATGCCGACATCCGCGCCGCCCGCGTCAGCGGCACGAGCGGCTCGAACCTCTGCGGGGGACATGGCTCACAACGCTATCGCGTCCTCAGCTTTCATTTTGACCTCGCTGCGGCGAGTTGGGCAGCCTCTCATGATCGCGAAGACTTTTGTGTCGCCGGTGACACAAAAGTCTTCGGCTTAAGCCAAACGCCGGTCAGCAGGTGACGTTGGCGCGCTGCAACCGGACCCAGGCAACGGTCAGGAAGATGATCGCGTACACCGCGAACGACTCGAATCCGTGCCGCACGTCTGGCCACGCGATCGGCATCCGCAGCAGCGCGTCGAACGAGAACCAGAAGTGGGTCGGCAGGATCGGGTGAATGGCGGCCACCTGCGGGATGGCGTCGAGAATCTGGCTTCCCACCGCGACGACCAAGATCGCGGCCATCACGGCGATCGCGTGCTGCGTGAACGTCGAGAGCGCGAGCCCGATCGCGCCGAGCGACGCGAGCGCGGCGGCGACGTAGCCGACGATCACCGCGAGTCGCCCCAGGCCATCGGCCAGCGACACGGTGTCGCCGGACAGCAGCGTGACCCGCCCGATCGGGAAGAGCACGGCGCCAACCGCCAGCCCCACGCCGGCCACCAGGACGCACGCGACCACCGCGAACACGACGATCATCAGGTACTTGGTAAACAGCAGCCTGGTGCGCCCGGCCGGGACGGTGAGCAGCGTTCGCAGCGTGCCGAGGCCGGCCTCGCCCGCGATCGAGTCCCCGCTCACCACCGCGATCGCCAGCGGCAGCACGAGCGCGAGCAGCAGGAACAGGGTCAGCAGCGACAAGAACACGCCGTTCTCGGCAACCTGGCCGATGAGCACGCCTGCCCCTGGCGGCCCGCCAGCCCCCGGCGGCGGCGCGCTGACCCGCAGCACGATGCCGAGGAAGATCGGCATCGCGACGAGCAAGGCGAACATCATGAGGTTGCGCGGTCGAAGAAAGACGATTCGCAATTCAGAACGGAACAGCCGGAGCCAGTGCCCGACCCCGCCAGCCAGCCTGGTCCCCGAGCCGGTCCGCGAGCGCCTGACCCCAGGCGAGACCAGAATGTCCTCGCCTTCAGCCGTTGACATCGAAACCCTCACCGGTCAGCTCGACGAACAGGTCCTCCAGGCTGGGCCTTATTGTCTCCAGGCCCGCGACGGGAACCCCGGCGTGCACGAGCTCGGCGTTGATGAACTCCGGGGCGCTGGCGCCGAGCCGCGCGGTGACGCGGCCGTCATCGGAGACGATGTCGGCGAGCCCGAGCCTGGCGAGCTCGTTGGACGCGAGGCCAGGCTTGGCCGTGCGGACCGCGATCCGCGGCTCGCCGCGACCGCGCAGGTCGGCCAGCGCGCCCTGGAACACCAGCTTGCCCAGGCTCATCACCCCGACGTGCGAGCAGATCTGATCGACCTCGCTGAGCAAGTGCGAGGAGACGAAGACCGTCGTGCCGCTGGCGGCGATCTGCTTGATCAGCGATCTGATCTCCCGGGTGCCCTGGGGGTCCAGGCCGTTGGTCGGCTCGTCGAGGATCATCAGGTCCCTGGGGCGCAGCAGCGCGGCGGCGATGCCGAGCCGCTGCTTCATCCCCAGTGAGTAGGCCCGGTATCGCTTCCCGGCCGCTGCCAGCAGGCCGACCTGCTCGAGCGCGTGATCGATCCGGTCGCGAGCGCTGAGCGGGTCGGCCGTCCGGTCGGCGGCGTCGCATCTGGCCAGATTCTCTCTCCCGGATAGGAACGGGTAGAACGCCGGGCCCTCGACTAGCGCGCCGACCCTGGGCAGGACCGAGTCGAGCCCGGCCCGCATTGGCGTGCCGAGCAACTCGAAGCTGCCCCCCGTGGGGTAGACCAGGCCGAGCAGCATCCGGATCGTGGTCGTCTTGCCCGACCCATTCGGCCCGAGGAACCCGTAGACGCTGCCAGGCGGCACCGCCAGGTCGATGTGATCCACAGCGACCTGCCCGCTGCGGAACCGCATGGCCAGGCCGCTGGTCGCGATCGCCGGGGCTGGGTCGGCTGGCTCCGGGCCTGAGCTGACGCCCTCAGTCACTAGATCTTGGCCGCGTCCGCGAAGAGAACCGCGGGGGTGACGGCGCCGATCAGGACCTGGTCCTTGCTGGTGATCAAGATGTTGACCAGCCTGGTGCTGATCAGCCTGCCGCTGCCCCAGGCCCCGTGCACCCTGGTTGCCGAGTTCAGCAGCGTGCGCAGCATCGCGATCGCCTGCCCGCCCGCGGCAGGAACGGGTGAACCATGCGTACCCGGCTTGACCATGGCGGGCGCCCGGCTGCCGGATGCAGCGGACAGTGCCTGCCCGGCCGGTATCACGGCGACGGACAACCAGCCGCTGCCAAGCACCCGCGGCCCGGCGGACGGGACGGTCGCGATCCGCGGCGCCGCAGCGATGGCCTGATGCAGCCGCAGGCAGGTCAGGCCGACCGAGCCGCCTGTGGTGACCTTGGTGATCTGGCCATTCAGCTTCAGGACGCGCACGTGCACTCCGGGCGTCGCTAGCTTGGGCAACGGCACCTTGGGCACCATGACCCTGGGCACCGCGACCGCCGGAGCGGACTGACCGCCGAACACGCCGGACAGGCCGCCCAGCCCAGCCAGGCCACCCAGCCCACCCAGGCCCGTCAGGCCGGCCAGGGAGCCCGGCAGCCTCACGACATGCACGTGCGCGCCGGGTGGCGGCGTGAACGTGAAGTTGGACGCCGCGGGCTGGCCAGGGGAGAAGGTGGTGAAGCCGATCTGGAACGCCGGGCTTGACGAGCCGCGCGGGATCACCTGGACCTGCAGCGGCAGGTAGCTCTTCGCGTCGACCGCGATCAGGATCTGGCCGATCAGCGACTGATTGCTGCGCGGCTCGATCGAGAGCTGGTAAGCCGGGCGGCCCGCGACGACCGTGGTGCCAGTGACGGTCACGTTCGTGGTCGGCCCGAGCATGGCGAGCAGCCGCTGCGCGGCCTGGAGCGGGGTGACCGCCTTAAGCACGCCGACGGCCACGTTCGGCGAGACCTTCAGTCCCCGCAGCTTCATCAGCGCGCGCAGCTTGGCGGGCGCCAGCCGCGCGATACGGAACGGCACCGCCTTCCAGCCGGGATGCACCGGGTTGAAGTTGATGAAGCCGCCGCCGTTGTTGCCCAGGTTCTTGATGTTCACCGGCAATGCCCGCAGCGCCGGGCACGCCGCCTGGGATCGGGCCTTATTGGCCTGGCTGGCGCGACTGACCTGGGTGGCGCGATTGGCCTGGGTGGCGCGCACCGACCGCATCAGCGCGGCCATCTCACGCTGCAAGGTCCGGTTGCTGACCTGGCTGGACTGCGACAGCCGCAAGATCAGTCGCCTCATGCTGGCCGGCGTATTCCCAGGGAGAGCCGGCGTAGTTCCTGGGACGAGACGCACCTGCTGCTGCAAGAACGCGGGGATGTGCGCGACCTGCGCCGGCCGCAGGTGGCTGAGCCGCCACAGCGCGGTGGTCTTCCCTGCAGGCTGGCCGAGAATGATGTGCGTGGCTACCTGGCCTTGGCTCTGCCATAGCCAGACCTGACTGCCATTCACCCGCAGATCGGTCTCGCCGAATGACACGGGAACGGCGATCCTGACGTGCCGCGGTCCTGAGTACCAGATCTGCACGGTATGGCTGCCTGCCAGCCAGGATGCGGCCGACAGCGCGGACGACGGCAGCCCGGCGATGTCAGGCAGCGCGGGGAAGCCCAGGTTGGCACTCTCCGAGATCACCGCCGTCATGGCCGGTGGCAACGTCGCGTGCCGCATGGCGGCGAGCAGTTGCGCCGGGGTCTTCTTGGGCAGGCCGGGCGGGGCCGCGCTGGCGAACATCGTGCCAGCCACCAACGCGCTGACCACCACTACCGCGCCGGCGCAGGACCACAGGACCTTGCCTCCGAAATGGCGCACGTAACCCATCGCGTACCTCCCATGATGCGTTGCCCAGCTTACCCGCCCCGTCTGACAACCGCTTGCCCCGCTGGTCAGCGCCCATTGCCTTGACCATAAGACCTGCCGGGCGACGATCCAGCGACGACAACTTTCCAGCAGATGCTATGGTGTTACACTTCGGGAGGAAGTAGCCATAACAGTCACTGCGCCATCACTTGTGCGCAGCAGACGAGGAGGGGATGGGGGGGCCATGACGCCTACGCCCGTGACGGGACTGGCCGGCAAGCTTCGCAATCCGGTAGCCGTGTGGCTGCTGGCACCGGTGACGCTCGGCATCTATACGCTGGTCTGGTACTACAAGGCAAACAAGGAGACCCGGGACATGGGGGTTGTGGCTAGTCCCGGGACCTCGCTGCTGGCGATCACGTTCGGCGCGTTCATCGTGGTTCCGCCGTTCGTCTCGATCTACAAGACCGGTGGGCGGATAGCTCAGGCGCAGCGTGCGGCTGGAATGCCCGAGACCTGCAACCCGGTAGCCGGATTGCTACTGTGGATTTTCGTTTTCGGCACCGGTTCGCTGTACTACCAGAGCGAACTCAACAAGATCTGGGCCCACTACGGGAACCCGCCGGCCGGCTCGCAGATCCCGGTTGCCCCTGTCCAGGCAATCGGGTACCAACCGCAGGGTTACCCTGCCGGGGCTCAGGCCGCCCTTCCCGGCCAGCCGCAGGGCTACTACCCAGTTGGTGGCCAGGCCGCTCCTGGTGGCCAGGAGGAAACAACGAGCTGACCAGCTTGCCGCTCGGGTCAGACGTGCAGCGCCGCCAGGTTGTCGCGCGCCGGGTGCTTGGCCGCGGCCGGGCCGTCGGCGAAGGCTAGCAGCACGTTCTCGGTCACCTTCCTGGTAAAGGCGCCGCAGGCGGGGGTGATGCCCCAGTGGTAAAGGGGCGGGCCGAACGACTCCACCCACCGCATCGTGCCGACCGCGAATACTCCGGCACCGCCGGGATGGGTGTAGTACGAGGAGTTGCTGAACATGCTGACGCCGTTCAGTAGCACCGGCGAATGCGAGAGCAACTCGATCGGCCGCACCATCGGGTAGGCAGGATCGAGGCTGTCAAACTCGATGCCAACAAGCGCACGGTACCTGGTCCCATCGCGCGCGCCTGTGCCCTTGTACACCCATGAATCTGGCGCCGTGACGACGTAGTCGCCGACCACGGGGTAGCCGGTGTACTGGATGCCGATCATCGACTGCTCAGGATCCGGGTCGGGGGGCGCCGGGAAATCGTTGGTGACCAGCCAGTTGTCCTTGCCGTACATCGGGTCTTCCAGGTAGCTGGTCTTGTAGCAGACCACGAGGCGGTACGGGCCGAGCTTGGTCGGCTCCAGCCTGATCCGCCGGAAGCAAGCGTTGGCGCCGGTGAACATGAGGTTGACCCCGGCGTCCCTGGCCGCCGTGACGTGCGCGCGCTCGGGTGGCGTCCAGTACTCGTCGTGCCCGGGTGAGATCAGCGCGCTCGCCCCGTCAAGCACGTGCGGATCGGTGGCGATGTCCGTGCTCGTCAGGTACGCCAGCGGCAGGCCCATGCGCTCAGCCAGGGTGATCAGCTTGCGCTCATAGACCTCGAACAGGTAGGCGCCGGACTTGTCGTAGGGCCGGTCCAGGCTGACGACGAGCGCCCGGTCCGCGTAACCTGCTGGGCCTAGGTACAGGTCGTAATCGCCCCATGTGTTGTACGCCTGCCAGGTCGCGACCCCGTTCTTGATCACCACTTTGCCCGCCGTGCTCGGCGACCTGACGGTCACAGGCACGTAGCGCTGTGCACCTGTCTGCGCATCCAGCCTGAGCAGGTAGCTGCCGGGCGGCCAGCCGTCGGTGGGAATCGTCACCGACAGGCCCCAGTCGCACTGCACAGTGTTCGTGACCGGCGTCCTTGTGGATGGCCGCTGCCGGTGACCACGCACCGCGCCAGTCTCGTAGACCTTACGGGCGGTATCCCCGTTGTACCAGCCGATGCGGAAAGCCCTGACCACGAACTCGCGCGCCGTCGTGGAGACATACAGCTGGATCGGCTCGCCAGGCAACACACCCGCCTGGCCGGCGAACCCCATGATCGCATCGGGGGCACCCAGGTTCTTGATCGCCCAGTGCCGGTCACCTGGCAGCGAGTTCTCGGCGGTCACGATTCGCCTGGGCGCGGTCTTGCCCTGGTCACCGGCGGCCCGCGAGGCGTCTACTGAGCAGCCAGCGGCGCCGGTAAGCAAGGCACCCCCGGTGACGGCGCCCGCCGCGCCGGCGGCCCTGCCAAGGAAGACTCGCCTCGTGGGGTGGTGCGACTCGGTCATAAGTCAAGGATGGCGCACTACTGCGCGTGCCGCAGCCAGTGCGGCGTGATGATTACAAAGTCCCCCACGGCAACAACGCCGTGACAGCCACGGCGCAAAAGAGCAAGGAGAGGTAAAGGATCGATTGATGGAACAGGCGGATGGACCCGGTCGAGCCACCGGCGGTTACTCGCCGTCGCAGGCCATGCGCCTCGCGGAGGAACCAGGCACCAAGCGCGATCGCGCACGCCCCGTACAGCCAGCCAGCCCACCAGGTCAGCGCCAGTGAGCTCGCGACCATGACCCAGCTATAGCCGACGATCTTGCGCACCACCACCGAAGGCTCGGCGACGACGGGGAGCATCGGGACCCCGGCCGCCGCGTAGTCGTCCCTGAACTTCATCGCCAGTGCCCAAAAGTGCGGCGGGGTCCAGAAGAACACCACGGCGAAGAGCACCAGGGCCGGCCAGCCGACCCGCCCCGTGACCGCGGCCCAGCCGACAAGCACGGGCAGGCACCCCGCCGCCCCGCCGATCACGATGTTCGAGGCACTGCGACGTTTCAGCCACAGCGTGTACACGATCACGTAGAACGCGATCGCCAGGTCGGCCAGCCCGGCCGCGAGCCAGTTCGCCTCGAATCCGAGCAGAACCGTCGCGCCCACGCCGAGCACGACGGCGAATGCCAGCGCCTCGGCGGGCAGCACGGCCGGGCGCTGCGAACCCGATGTGACCAGCGGCCGCCGTGCGGTCCGGCGCATGACCGCGTCGATGTCCCTGTCGATCACGCAATTGATCACGTTCGCGCTCCCGGCGGCCATGGCGCCGCCGAGCAAGGTCACGGCGATCAGCCTGGCAGCCGGAATCCCCCGCTCGGCCAGGAACATCGCTGGCAGGGTGGTCACGAGCAGCAACTCGATGATGCGCGGCTTGGTGAGCGCGACCAGCGACCGCGCCAGCAGGACGGGTCGCCGCCGCGCGGCCAGGCCGTCCCTCAAGTCACCGTTCGCCTGGCCGCCGTCCGCCTGGCCGCCGCCCGCCTGGCCGTCAGCCGACTCGCCGGTCAAGCCGGGCTGGTGCCGCTGGGGTTCGGACGGCTGCCCAGGCAGCGCCGCTGTCACCTGGGTCACCGGACCCGCCTCCCGCGCTCTTATCCTGGCCTCGCGGCTCGTGAGATCGCCTATCAAGCCGCTTTATGCACCAGACACGTTACCGGCACCGCCGGCCCAGCCCGCATCGGTCCCCGCCAGGCCGGGCGACGCCGCGAGCCAAGGGCGCGGCGCCCAGGCGATGAGACGGAGACGATACACAGCCAGCCTTCAGCTACTGTCCAGAATGTTGGTGCTAACTAGATGAGGTACCGGGCCCGGGCGGGTCGGGCCCGGTACCTCGTCGCCCGGGCTGATCGGCTGGGCCGCGAGTCGGTCAGCCCGGGCGCGCACGGCACGTCGAGCGTTTCAGGCGAGCCTGGGCGGCAAAGTAGGCTTGCACGGGGCGAAGGTAGGTGGAAATGCCAGAGGATCAGGGCACCAACGAGAGTCAGTTTCTTGATGTCCCGGCAGGATCGGCCGATTCCGGCGAGCATGACGTGGCGCCGGGTGCCAGCGAGCCGACGCAGTCGGGCAGCGAGCCTGACCCGTGGTCCTTCTCCGGTCAGCCCGAGTCGGCGCAGCCCGAAGCCGGGC
>JASIBM010000323.1 GCA_030045175.1 Streptosporangiaceae bacterium
CGCGAGCTGTGGCGGGTCCAGCCCGAGTACCTGGAGCAGGCCCAGCGAGACGCGGCCCGGCTGGCCATCGCCGACCAGCAAGAGGCAGGGCTCGACATCATCACCGACGGCGAGGCCAGCCGGGAGAGCTACTCCAACGCGTTCGCGACCGCGCTTGATGGCGTGGACATCGACAACCCGGGGACCGCGCTTGACCGTAGCGGGCACCCGAACCCGGTGCCCCGCATCGTCGGGCCGATCAAGCGGCGGCACCCGGTCAACGTCACAGCCCTGGAGTTCCTGCGCGCCCGCGTGCAGGACGGCCGGCTTGTCAAGATCACCGTGCCCGGGCCGTTCACGATGGCGCAGCAAGCGCAGAACGACTACTACCCCTCGGTGGAGGCGGCAGCCTTTGGTTACGCCGCCGCCGTGCGCGATGAGGTCGCGGACCTGTTCGCCGCGGGCGCCGATGTCGTCCAGCTTGACGAGCCGTACCTGCAGGCCCGCCCGGAGGCTGCCAGGGATTTCGGCGTTAGCGTGCTGAACGCCGCGCTGGAAGGCGCCGCCGGGACGACCGCCGTTCACGTGTGCTTCGGCTACGCCGCCATCATTCACGACCGGCCAAGCGGCTATTCGTTCCTTCCCGAGCTCGCGGGCTGCACGGCGGACCAGATCTCGATCGAGACCGCCCAGTCCGGGCTGGACTGCTCGGTGCTCGCCGGGCTCGCCGAGGCCGGCAAGACCGTGATCCTCGGGGTGCTGAACCTGGGCGACCCGGCCATCGAGAGCGCCGGCCAGGTGGCCGAGCGGGTCCGCCGGGCGCTGCCTTACGTGCCGGCTGACATGCTCGTGCTCGCCCCGGACTGCGGCATGAAGTACCTGTCCCGCGAGTCCGCGTTCGGCAAGCTGAAGGCGATGAGCGTGGCGGCGGCCGAGCTGCGCGCCGCTTCGACGGGATGAGCCCGCACAAGATATATCTTGATTGTTCCTAGCGGATGACCCACAATGCATGGTAGGGACCATCTCAGTTCCGAGGCCAGCAGCCCGAACGCGAAAAGGAACCTCGATGATGGTGA
The DNA here is from genome assembly GCA_030045175.1 of Streptosporangiaceae bacterium. Lineage (GTDB taxonomy): Bacteria > Actinomycetota > Actinomycetes > Streptosporangiales > Streptosporangiaceae > Chersky-822. The sequence continues at coordinate 1,056 of JASIBM010000323.1, forward strand.
GGAGCAAGCCCTTGCCGACCCCGGCGGGCCAGCAGGCGGTGACCCGATGACGCCGCGGGCAGGGCGGAGGCGAGAAGCCGCCGGGCGCGCCTTGCCCGGCGCGCCCGCCCCAGAGTGCTGGCCGCCTCCCCCGAATCCACGGCCCGCCGGCGAAGGCCAGCCGACCAGGGGTTGCTGGCCGCCAGCGCCAGATGCCGGGCCAAGCGGGCCGTGCTGGCCCGAGCCGCCGTTCAGGAACCTTCCCGGGCGGCGCGGCGCCTAGCTCAGAGCCGAGCCGGGCCGGGCCGCTGAACGAATCGATCAGTCACCGCCGCGAGCCTGCCTGGGACGTGCATCACCTGCCGGGCGGCAAGAAACACGCGCGCAACCGATCGGCTGCCCGAGTCGTCTCATGGAGCAGTCCCGCCTGAAGGAAATCGTGCGGGCTAGTTCGGCGACATAGCAATGGCGACTGGAGGCAATAGCCATGACATCGTCAATTTATACATCGTCTATTTATCGATCGGCTCGCGGGCTTGCCTGGGTCACCTCATGCGCCATGCTGGCAGGAACGCTGGCGATTGCCGCGTGCGGAGCCGCGTCGTCACAGCGGTCCGCCGGGTCTTCGGCCGCTACCCGCGCCCACTCGGCGCCGCAAGCCCACTCGGCCTCGCTCACCGCAACGTCACGGCCAGGCGCGCCCGGCGCAGCGGGCGCCTTGACCGGCTTCAGCGTGCTGTCCATGACCTTCGTCTCCAACCAGCAGGGCTTCGCGCTCGGCACGGTCCCCTGCGCGACCGGCCGGTGTGCGGCGCTGCTTGGCACCAGCAATGGCGACCGGACCTGGCGCAGGCTGACGGCGCCGACCCACGGGGCCGGAGCCATCTACAACACCTGCCCGCACGGCCAGCCCTGCGTCTCGCAGGTGCGGTTCGCCACGCCGTCGATCGGCTACGCGTTCGGACCTTCGCTGCTGATCACGACCGACGGCGGGCAGCGCTGGCGCCGCCTTGCCGGCGAAAACGTGGGTTCACTTGAAATCGCGGACGGGTCGGCGGCGCGCGTCGCGTTTTCCGGCATGGGCTGCGCCGGGCAGCCCTACCAGCTTCAGTCAGCCCCGGTTGGCACGGCAGACTGGCAGACCATTTCCGCTCCCCGGATAGAGATGATCTGCCCGCCGACCCTGTACCGCCAGGGCAGCCGGATGGTGCTTGTCGGCTACGGCAACCCGGCCGGTGGCGTCCGCGCGACAGCGACGATCGACCGGTCCGGCGATGACGGGCAGACCTGGGCAAGCGGATTTGACCAGTGCGGCGGCAAGGACGGCTACGCCTCAGGCGTGGCCATGGCTCCCCCGAACGTGCTTGTCCTGCTCTGCCAGCACCAGATTCCCAAGCGCTCGGGCGGCTATGCCCCCGCGTGGATCCGCGTCTCGACCGATGGCGGCACCACTTACGGCCCCGACGAGGTGGTGCCATCCCTGGTGAGCGGGACGATCGTGCGCTACCAGATCGCCGCCGCAAGCTCTGACGGAGTCCTCGTCACCGAGACCGGCCTGCACTCGAGCAAGGTCCTGCTCACCCAGAACGGCGGCGGCACCTGGTCGGCGACGCTGAGCCTGGCGAGCAGCACTACCCCGCTGCTTGTCGGCTTCGAGGACCCGGCCACCGGCCGGGTGGCCCTCGGCGACACCGCATGGACCACCCACAACGGCGGCCAGACCTGGACCGCGAACCTCTTCGGCTAGCGGCCCAGCAGCATGATCGTGGTCGTCCGTCAGTTCGTACAGCTGACAGGCGACCACGATCATGTTCGCCCGGCGTCTGGTCAGTCGCCTAGCTCGGCGCGGCGGCGGGCCACGAAGTCGTCAAGCTCGGCGCGGATCGCGTCGTCGAGCGGCGGCTGCTCGTACTCGTCAAGCTTCTTGGCCACGATGTCGCCGGCCCGCGCCGTCGCGTCCTTGCCGCCCAGCTTGAGCCACCGCTCGTAGTTGGCCGTCGAGGAAAGCAGCGGCCGGTAGAAGCACTCACGGAACCGCTCCATGGTGTGCTGCGCGCCAAGGAAGTGGCCGCCGTGCCCGACCTCTTCGTGCGCGCCGAACGCGAGCGAGTCCTCGTCGATCTCCAGCGGCGTGAACTCCACCTGCAACATCCGCAAGATCTCGATGTCCACGACGAACTTCTCGTAGCAGGAGACGAGGCCACCCTCGAGCCAGCCCGCCGAGTGCATCACCCAGTTCGTCCCGGCGAGGAACGTCGGCAGCATGGTCATCAGCGACTCGTACGCCGCCTGCGCGTCGCAGGTCTGGCTGGACGTCAGGCCACCTCCGGTGCGAAATGGCAGCCCGTAGTGCCTGGCGAGCTGGCCGGTGCAGAGCAGGCCGATGCCGGACTCCGGCGTGCCAAAGCTCGGCGATCCCGACTGCATGTCGATGTTGGAAAGGAACGAGCCGAAGATGACCGGGCAGCCAGGCCTGATCAGCTGCGCCAGCGCGATCCCCGACAGCGCCTCGGCGAGTTGCTGCACCAGCGCTGCCGGAATCGAGACCGGGGACATCGCGCCCATGAGCAGGAACGGGGTCAGCACCACGGCCTGGTTCGCCGCGCAGTACTCGAACTGGGCGTCGAGCATCCGGTCGTCCCAGCGCAGCGGTGAATTGCAATTGATCAGCGAGACGGTCGCCGGCGTCGCCTCGATGCGGTCCCTGCCGCCGAACACGATCTCGGTCATCTTGATCGTGTCGGCTGCGTTCGGACCCGAGACCACGTTGCCCATGAAGATCTTGTCTGTGAGGGTAGTCAGCGCGTAGACCATGTCCAGGTGCCTGGAGTCGAGCGGCGCGTCGTTCGGCTCGCAGATCACGCCGCCGGCCGAGTCGAGCTCGGCGAACGACTGGGACAGCATCGCCAGCTTGCGGAAGTCATCGAGCGAGGCATCCCGCCTGACCTCGCGGTCGCGCACGAACGGCGACCCGTAGACCGCGCCGAACGCCATCTGGTCACCGCCGATGTGCACGCTGCGGGCCGGGTTCCTGGCCTGGACGTCGAACTCGGCCGGGGCCTTGGCCACCTGATCGAGCACGAACTCCGGGTCGAGCTTGACGACCTCGCCGTCGACCGACTGGCCCGCCTTGCGGAACAGGTCCGTCGCCTCGGGCTTGGCGAACTGCACGCCTATCTCGGAGACGATCCGGCGCCAGCCCTTGTCGAGGACGGCGATCGCGTCCGGCGAGAGGATCTCGTAGCGGGGCATCCGGTTGCGGAACATGACCACCTCGGCTCGCTGGGACGGACGGGCTTGACCCTGGTGAGAAGCGTACCTAGGATCATATAGTAGAACTGCGTTCCAGAATATGGAATTCACGCAGCGTGGAACTCACCCAAGCTGGGTCGGACGCGCAACGAGCGCGGAACTCACAAGACGAGCGGGGTAATGACAGCAATGGCCAGCCAGAGCGGGACTCAGGCGATCGACCGGGCGGCCCGGCTGCTGACGCACGTGCTGCGCGGCGATGACTCGGTGACCTTCACCGAGCTGGCGGAGGCGAGCGGCCTGGCCAAGTCGACGACGTCGCGGCTGCTGACCGCGCTGCAACGGCATCAGCTCGTGCGCCGCGACGTCGAGGGCAGGTTCTGGCCCGGCGAGCTGTTCGTGCGGTACGCCTGGCGCGGAACCGCTAGCGCGGACCTCATCGCGATCGCGCAGCCATTCCTTGAGCAGCTCGGCGAGCTGACCGGGGAGACGGTAAACCTGGGCATCGCGGTGAGCGACGCCACCACCACAATGGTCGAGCAGATCGCCCAGGTGAACAGCCGGTACATGATCGGCGGGACGAACTGGGTCGGGCTGGCGGTGCCGCTGCACTGCTCGGCGCTTGGCAAGGTGCTGCTCGCCTACGGCGCGGCCGCCCTGCCGCCCGGACCGCTGGAGGCGCGCACAGCCAGGACCATCACCAGCCGCGCCGAGCTCGAGGCCGCGCTCGGCGTCGTCCGCGAGCGCGGCTACGCGGTGACCGA
>JASIBM010000324.1 GCA_030045175.1 Streptosporangiaceae bacterium
TGAGCGCGGGGTTGAGGTGCGCACCGGAACGGCGGCCGAGCGCGCTCAGCGCCACCGTGGCGACCGCCGCCCCCGCGGCCACCGCGACCAGCGCCACCCGCCATGGCGAGCTTGCCAGCGGTGGCCCGGCGCGGCTCGCCAGGTCCTTGGCGGTCACCACAGCGAACAGCAAGATGGCGGTACCTGCGCCCTCGGCCAGCCATTCTTTCCAATGCCAGCCGTTGCGCGGTTCGGTCACCGTCACCGGCGCGCGACCGCCGCGCGGCGGTGAGCCCTGGGCAGCGAGAATATCCCCCTGTTCACGCAAACGTGATGCCCGCTAGCTGCTGCGCTGTGTCAAGTTGCGCGCAGGTGAATCACGGGTAAATAACACGCCGATTGGGCGTTGGCGCTCGCGCGCCGCGTCCAGGGCGGGGACGAGGTTGGGCGCGCCGACGACGAAGATGACGTTGGCGCGCCACCCGTAGAGTGAGACGCGTGAGCCAGCCCGTAGCCTGGGGGCACCCGCGCGCCGAGCGCGCCGACGCGGCCCGCAACCGGCGGGTTCTGCTGGCCACGGCTCGGGACATGATCGCCGAGCAGGGTGCGGACAAGCTGACCATGGACGGCCTGGCCGAGCAAGCGGGCCTGGGCAAGGGAACGGTGTTCCGCCGCTTCGGCACCCGGGCCGGGATCTTCCAGGCGCTGCTTGACGACGACGAGCGGCGGTTCCAGGCGGACGTGCTCTCCGGGCCCGCGCCGCTAGGCCCAGGGGCGCCACCGCTGGACCGCCTGATCGCATACGGCCAGGCCAGGATCGACTTCCTGGTCAGCCATAGTCAGATCGCACGGGCGGCACTTGACGGCAGGGGGCAGGCGCCTGCCGGATCGCAGTCGCCCTTGTCGCGGGCGCACATCAGGTTCCTGCTCGGCGAGTTGCGCCTCGGCGACGTCGACGTGGACATCCTGGCCACCCAGCTCACCTCGGCGCTCGACGGCCCGTTGCTGCTTTACCTGTCCTCAGACGTGCTTGCCCGGCCTGCCCCGCGGATCTCCGAGCGCCTCAGCGAGGGCTGGGAACAGCTGATCCGGCGGATTTGCCGCCCGTGAGAGCCGCTGAAACCACCCGGTAGCGATCAGCTCAAGCCCTCCAGGAGCAGTACGGCCTGCTCGGTCGTGTCCGCAGCCATCCCCGGCAGCGCGAGCCTGCGGTACAGCTCAGCGAACGCGGACGGGCACTCGGCGCGAGCCGGGGCGTGCCATGAGTCATCGGGGATCAGGAACTTCTGGCACAGGCCGATGGCGAGCGCCGACGCCTGCGGCGAGGCTTCCGCCAGGCGCAGCAACCCGGCGATCGCCTCTTCGTCTGGCTCGGGCACCACCATGTCAGGGGATCCTTTCAGCGCCTCGGCCAGCAGCCACTCGTCCACGGTGGCCGTGGTGACAAGCTCAGCCTCGTTCTCGCCGTACGGCTCGCCCTCCAGCCCGATCCACGCGTCCGCCTCGCTGCTGGCCACCGGGTCCAGGTCGACCAGCGCGGCCACCGCGCTCAGGCGCAGCGGACGGTCATACTCGCTAGTCATGTCATGCCTCCTGCGGGGTGATGGAGCAACGTCGGCTAGCTGCTAGCGGGCGTGAGGACGCCCCGGAACCGTACCGTCCCCGCGAGCATCTTGCCGAAGGCTTGCGGCGCGTCCTCGAGCGGCGATTCCTCGGTGATGGCGCGGACCCCGGATTGCGCGGCGAACCGCAGCGTTTCCTCGACTTCCTCCGAAGTGCCGCTGGCATGGCCGCGCAGTGTCTTCTGACCGGCGATCAGCTGCAGCGGGCTTACCTCGATCTTGTCCGCGGACACGCCGATGACAACCAGCTCGCCGAGGGGCCGCAGGCCATCGATGGCTTGCGTCATGGCGGCCGGGCTGGGCACGGTCGCCAGCACGACCTTGGCGCCGCCGAGCGCCCGCAGCGCTACGGCCACGTCTTGCACGGCGCTGTCGATGTAGTGGCGCGCGCCTAGCTGGCGGGCGGTCGCCGCCTTCTGGGCGCCGCGGTCGATGGCCACGGTGTCGAATCCCATCTTGCTTGCGAACTGAACCGCGAGATGCCCAAGCCCCCCGAGTCCGACGATCGCGACCAGGTCGCCGGGCCAGGCCGAGGTGCGCCGCAGCGCATTGAACACGGTCACGCCTGCGCAGCCCATCGGGGCGGCCTCGACGAAGGTCAGCTCATCGGGGATGCGAGCCAGCGCGCTGGCCGGCACCACGGTCGACTCCGCGTACCCGCCCGGATAGGCGAGCCCGGGCACCTGCAGGTTGACGCAGTCGATGGCGTCACCCTCACGGCAGGCCTGGCAGCGGCCGTCGTTGCCGCCGAACCAGCCCACGGCGACCCGGTCGCCAAGCTTCCAGCCCTCGACGTCGTCGCCGAGCAGGTCGATGCGGCCGGCGATCTCGTGACCCGGAGTAAGCGGGAACGGGCCGTCGCCGAACACCCCGTGCACCATGTCGGCGTCGGAGCGACAGATGCCGCACGCCTCGACGGCGATTCTGACCTGCCTGCGGCCGGGGCTGGGCTGCGGCAGGTCAACGACACGCAGCGGGGCGTTGGCCTGGCTGACCTGAACGCTGCGGATGGTGGTGGTCATGGGCGGATCTCCTCAGGCCGGTTCGGGCTTCAGGAGCCACGAGGGCTCAAGCGCCTCACCCTTCCGCCATGTCCCAACCGCTGGCACGCCAAACACCTGCCCCCGGCGCTAGCCGCGCTGGCTCATGGGCAGATGCCGTGCGCGCAGGCCGAGTACGTCAGCCTGGCGGGCGGAATCTACGGTGCCGTCCGGTCGTAGGTGCTGTCGGCGTCCTGGGGGTTGAAGAAGTCGTTAGACCCGCTCTGGTCTTCGAAGCCGGAGGTCCACTGCTTCCAGGTGACCACGTCGCCTTGGTTGAGGCCGTCGAAGCGCCACGGTCCGGCGTAGGTGTTGGCCGTGAAGATGTTGTTCTGGTGGTCGGAGATGTTGAGCGGCACGATCCAGCCGGTGTAGGGGGTCGTGCTGCCGTACTCGCTGAACAGGCCGTTGAATCCGCAGTAGTTCGCGGCCGTGCAGGCCTTCCCGATGTCGGCGGGGTTGAAGTTGAAGTCGTTGTCAGAGACCGTCACGTTCTGGGTCTTCCAGCGGCACAGGTCGAAGTAGTCCGGCGTGTCGGTCGGCTGGTTCTCGCTGGGCTCGGCGAGCGCCGCGCGGCATCTGGACATGGTCGCGACCGAGGGGTCGACCAGGGTGCAGGCATCGTCGTAGCCGTCGCCGCAGAACCGGTTGGAGTTCTCCCACAGCACCACGCCACCCCAGTTGTTGGTGAACACGTTGCCCGTGATGTCCAGGGTCGCGTACCCGAATTTGTTGGCCACCCTGCTGTCGCCGCCGGACTCGGAGATGTAGACGGCGCTGTCAGGGAACCCGCCGAGGGAGGGTCCAGAGCCCCACGCGTTGTCGGTGAACGTGTTGTCCTGGATCAGGGCGTTGTAGCTGACCTCGTAGATCAGGCCCTCGCTGTAGTTGCGTGCGATGTAGTTGCCGTAGATGTGGAACCCGTCGTTATCGGTGTCGACCCAGATGCCGGTCCCGTAGTTGTCGTGCACGTAGTTGTCCGCGACGGTCACGTTCTGTGACTGCCAGAACTTGCCAGCGCCGCTGCAGCCGCAGCCGTTGAACTCGCCCTGCCCGGCGCAGCCGGCCGGCCGGGTGATCGGGAAGTCGGAGACCTTCTCCCAGTTGCAGGTGTTGTTGTAGGAGATCTCGTTATCGCTCAGGGTGATGTCCTGCGGCCCGCCGGTCACCTTGGATGTCTGCGGATCCCCGGGAGCCTGGTAGGCGTTGAAGCCGTACTCGCCGTTCTCGGTCAGGCAGTCGTGATCGACGGTGTTGCCTGAGCCGATCATCATGCCCGCGCCCGGCACGTTGTCCTGGATGGTGTCGTCCTCGACGGTCCAGTTGTCGTCTGAGTTGGTGTTGACCGCGCCCTGGTCGCCAGGCGGGGCGAAGTTCTCGATGGTCAGGTACTTGATCGTGACGCCGGTCGCCGACTTGGTGGTGCCGATGAAGGCGAAGTCGTTGCGCACGTAGCCGCGGGAGGAGCGATCGTCCCCGGAGAGCACGGCGCCAGGGGCGCCGATGAAGGCATCGCCGGCGGAGGCCTGGATCTGGGAGTACTGGCCGCTGCCGAGGTAGTGCGTGCCGGCGGTGAAGTAATAGGTGGTGTCCGGCCGGAGCTTGCCGCGGAACACGCGGTCGTCATCACCCGCGGCAATCTTGACCGCGCCATGGGGCGGCAGCGACGGGCCGGCCAGCACGGCAGGCTTCCCGCACACCCTGATGGGCGGCGACGTCGGAGCCGAGCCTGTCAGCAGCCTGGCCCTGGCCGCCAGCGGCGACTGGGCCGACGAGATCGCGGGCCAGGATATCAGGCACGCGCCGACGATGGCCGCGAGGCCGGTCAGCATGGCCAGCGGCATGATCCGTTCGCGCACTTGCGTCCCCCCTGTCGCTTGCGTGGCCTGGACTATGCAACGAAAGAGAATCAGGTCCAGGGATCGGGAAGTTTACCCTGGGGTGAACACAAGATAGCGAAATTCTGGGCGTGCGCGACAAAGAATCGATAATATAGTCATACAGTACTAGTGATCTTGGTGTTTGATGCACGGTGTTTGATCTTGGTGTTTGACGCACGGTGTTTGACGCGCTGGTGTTTGATCTTGGTGTTTGACGCGCTGTGTTTGATGCCGGCGCTCTGGGCATGAGCTCGGCTGGGTCGGTGAGCGGCGGCCCGGCGGCCCGGCGGCCGCGGGCCGATTGTCCCGTGGCGGGGTGATCGGACCCGATAGCCTCGGGTCGTGGAGGACGGTGAGCGAGATCACCTGAGCCGGGCGCCGGATGAGCCGCATGGCACGCGTGCCGCCCGGTTGTGGGCGGCCGCGGAGACCAGGGCCATTCCGCTGCGGATGATCTTGGCGACGGTCGCGGTGGTGGCGGTCGCGTACCTGGCCGGGAAGGTCGTCTACCGGCTCAGGGACGTGCTGCTGCTGATCGCGGTGGCGGGCTTCATCGCGGTCCTGCTGAACCCGCTGGTGGTGGCGCTGCAACGGTGGATCGGGCGCGGCCTGGCCGTCGCCGTGGTGACCGTGCTTGCGCTGGCGGTATTCACCGGGCTGGCGGTGGCGTTCGGCTATCCGCTGGTCAACGGGCTCGCGCACCTCGCCGACGCGCTGCCGTCGTACGTGAGCCAGGCGGAGCGCGGCAAGGGCACGGTCGGTCACCTGGTGCGCAAGTACCACGTGTACGCCTGGGTGCAGCACAACGTGCCGAAGCTGCTGACCATCGGCCAGGGCCTGGCCAAGCCGGCGCTGACGCTTGGCAAGGGCGCGTTCTCCTTGCTGCTGTCGCTGGCGACCATCTTCGTGCTTGTGGTGCTGCTGCTGGTCGAGGGGCCCAAGATGCGGGAGGGCATCTTGAAGCTGATGCCGGCCCAGGCCGAGCGCGTCTCCCGGGTGGCCGGCGAGGTCCGCTGGTCGGTGACCCACTACATGCTGGGAAACAGCCTGACCTCGCTGATCGCGGGGGTCGTGGTGCTGGTCACGCTGCTGGCCTTGCAGGTGCCCTTCGCGTTCTTGTGGGCGCTGTGGGTGGCCCTGGTCGATTTCCTGCCGATGATCGGGGGCGCGCTGGCTGGCCTGCCCACCGTGCTGTTCGCGCTCGCGCACTCGCTGACCGCGGGCCTGGTCACGCTGGTGGTGTTCCTGGCGTACACCCAGATCGAGAACCACGTGCTCAACCCGGTGATCATGAGCAAGACCGTGCGGGTCAACCCGCTGCTCGTGCTGTTGTCGATCCTCATCGGGGCGTCGATGGGAAGCTGGATCGGCGGGATCTTCGGCGGCTTCGTGGCCGCGCTGCTGGCGATACCGGTGGCCGGAGCGATCCAGGTCGTGGTCCGTGAGATCTGGGGAGCCACCGAGCCAGGACCTCCAGGGCCGGCCGGCGTTCCAGGGCAGGGCGCCGGCTGATGCACTGATCGGGGCCGTGATAGTACAGTGCCAGCCATTGCGCCCGGCGCGGCCGGGCCGGGCAGCCGGGCAGGAGGCACGCGATCGGTGGTAAGGCTGGACCCTGAGCGCTATCAGTGCCCTGACCATGAGGTCGACATCACCTACCAGGTCGAGGAGGCCCTCGACGAGAGCTACTACCGGTCGGTCGCCTACGGTGGCCTGCAGGCCCGGCCTGGCCCGTTCGAGGTCATAGTCACCTGCCCGGGGGCCGGCCAGTCCGGCCAGCACAAGCTGACCTGCACCGGAACGTGGAGCCGGTGAGCGAGCCTGTCCGCCGGACCAGCCCGGCCGACCAGCAGTGGGCCGACCTGGCCGACCAGCTCACCCCGGCCGCCTCGCTCGCGCGGATCGACACGGTCACCGGGCGCGCGGTTGGCACGGTCACCGTCATCGGCGTGCTGATCACCGGCCTCGGCGCGGTCGCCGCCGGGCAGGTCACCCGCGGCGGTCCGGCCCGCGACCTGGCGGTGGCCGCCGTGATCACCGCCACGATCGCGGTCGCGTGCGCGCTGACCGCCCAGGTCCTGACCATCACCCGGCGGCTCAACCCGGCGAACCTGACTGAGGTCAGGGCCTGGTACCACCGCCAGTTCCAGCTCCGCGCCCGGGTAACCCAGGTCGCCACCATGCTCCTCATACTGGCGGCGCTGCTGGCCGGCGCCACCGCGACCGCCACCGTGCTAGCCAGCCCCCGGTAACGCGATCGCGACGCGCGAGCGATCCGAGGGCTACCAGGCTGCGGTCATGAGGTTGGCTGGCCAGGGGATGGGGGTGTAGTGGTGGCCGGTGTAGATGCCAGCGCCGGCGCCGCCGTGGGGGCCGGCGCCGGTGACGATCAGCGTGGTGCCGGTCTGGCTTGCCCACAAGATCTGCTCGTAGCTGGAGAACCTGGTCTTGACGTTCAAGGTGCTGACCTTGCCGGTGCGCACGTTGATCTGCTCGAGTCGCTCGTAGGCTGCCGGTGATCGCACGATCTCTAGTACCAGGGCGACGGTCTGGCCGTTC
>JASIBM010000325.1 GCA_030045175.1 Streptosporangiaceae bacterium
CATGAAGGCACGCGTTAAGTAGGGAGTACCTTGTCCGGGTTTGGCGCTTAGGGTACCGTTCAATGGTGGCTTGGTTGACGACTGTGCCGAAGGCGCAGGCTACGGGGGCGCTCGCCGAAGCCTACGCTGCGATGGACAACCGGCCGATGCCGCCGGTCTACCTGCCCCCGCACGGTGACGCCGCCGGGATCATCCGCGCGCACAGCCTCGACGCGGAGTTGCTCCGGCGGACGTTCGGAGTGTCCGGCGCGCTGGCGACCACGTCGTTGCCTTGGCCCGACAGGGAACTGCTTGCGAGCGTCACGTCCCGCACGAACCAGTGCTTTTATTGAACGTCAGCTCACGCAGAGTTTCTGCGTGTCGCTAGCGGCGCAGCCGCTACCTCGCTGGCCGTCCTGGCGCGAGATGACGAGTCCCTGGCGCCGCGTGAGCGTGCCCTTGCCCGGCTCGCGGTGACGCTGACCGCCGAGCCATGGACGCTCACCCCGGACGTGGTGGCGGAGGTAGCCAGGCAGGGACTCGACGCGGAGCAGGTCGAGGCGGTCGTCACGGTGATCGCGATGTTCAACTACTTCACCAGGGTGGCCGACGCGACTGGCATCGAGTTCGACTACCAGACGCCGCTGCCGACCTTCGAGCCAGACCTGCGCAAGGAATCGGCCCCCCGGCCAGACCGGCCCGCCTCGGCCGGTCCCGCCGGGCCCGCCGGTCTCGCTGGTCCCGCTGGTCCCGCGGCGGGGGGTGCGGGGGACCGCCCGCGGCACAGGAACGAGCGCTTGCGGGCGGCGTGGGAATCCTGGCGAGCCTATGAGCTGGAGGCCGGTGAGCCGCTGAGCCCCCGTGAACGCCGGCTGCTTGCCAGCGTCGCCGCAGAGGACGCCGGGGACTGGGCACTGGCCGAGTCGTTCGGCGGACAGGGGCGGGCCGAGCCGAGCGGCGCCGACGAGGAGCTGGTCGGGTTCGCCAGGAAGCTCAGCCGCGAGCCCTGGTGCATGCAGCCCGACGACCTCGAGCGGCTACGGGCAGCCGGTCACTCCGAGGTGGCCGTGCTGCACGTGATCTCGGTGGTCGCGCACCAGAACGCTGACTCGCGGCTCGCGACTGGCCTCGCCGCCGCCCGCCAGCTCTAGTTCCCGCCTGGGACCATGATCGTGGTGGGTAATCGTCAAATAGCCCTGTAAACCCACCGTGATCACGGGTGTGGCTGTCACCGGCGGATCGAGTCGCCGGTCTGGGGGTCGAAGAAGTGCAGCTCGGCGGCGTTGATCACCAGCGCGGCCGGCTGTCCCTCGCCGATCGTGCTGCGCGGGTCGAGCCTGGCGACGATCGTCGCGAGCGAGCGCACGTCGTCGGCCGTGTCGTCGCCTGCGTGCGCGGCCAGGCCGATCGCCGCGTGCACGTGCACCTCGGCTCCGAGTTCCTCGCGCAGCCTGATGGGCAGTTCGATCACGCAGCCGGGGTCGGCGTCGCCGGCGAACGCGGCGTCGGCCATGTGCTCGGGCCTGACGCCGAGCACCACCCGCTCACCGAGGTACTTGTCCAGGCCCGGATGCGCCGCGGTCACGCTCGGCGGCACCCGCAGCCGGTACGAGCCGAACACCACGTCCGGCCCGGCCCCGTCGGCACCGCCGGCCCGGTCGGCACCGCCGGCCCGGTCGGCACCTTCAGCACCGCCGCGCTCCAGCCTGGCGTCGATCAGGTTCATCGGCGGCGACCCGATGAATCCGGCCACGAACAGGTTGGCGGGCCTGCGGTACAGCTCCTGCGGCTGGGCCACCTGCTGGAGCACTCCGCCGGAGAGCACGGCAACCCTGGTGCCCAGCGTCATCGCCTCGATCTGATCGTGCGTCACGTAGATGGTCGTGGTGCCGAGCGAACGCTGTAGCTGTGCGATCTCCGCCCGCATCTGGACGCGCAGCTTGGCGTCGAGGTTGGACAGCGGCTCGTCCATCAGGAAGGCCCTCGGCTGCCTGACGATGGCCCGCCCCATCGCAACGCGCTGGCGCTGGCCGCCAGACAACTCGCGCGGCTTGCGGCGCAGGTAGGGCTCGAGCTCGAGGATCCTGGCGGCCTCGGCGACCCGTTCGGCGATCGCCTGCCTGGGCACCTTCCTGTACCGCAGGCTGAACGCCATGTTGTCGTACACGGTCAGGTGCGGGTACAGCGCGTAGCTCTGGAACACCATCGCGACGTCCCGGTGCCTCGGCTCGACGTCGTTCACCCGCCGGCCGTCGATGAAGATCGAGCCGGACGTGGCGTCCTCAAGGCCAGCGACCATGCGCAGCGCCGTCGTCTTGCCGCAGCCAGACGGCCCGACGAGCACGAGCAACTCGCCGTCGCCGACCTCGAGGTCGAGCGACCGCAGCGCCTGCGTGCCGTCACCGAACACCTTGCTGACCGACTCAAGGACGATTCGCGACACCTGCGAGGCTCCTCACTTGCCCATGCCGAGGGTGAGCCCCCGGACCAGATAGCGCTGGAAGATCAGGTACACGACGATCGCCGGCAACGCGCTGATCAGCGAGCCAGCCATCAGCGGCGGGATGTTGGTGGTACGCCCGGTGGCGAGCACGGCGAGGCCGACCGTGATCGTGCGGTCGTTGGTCGGCAGGAAGATGTCGGCGACGAGCAGGTCATCCCAGATCTGGATGAACTGGAGCACGGTGATCGTGGCGATCGCGGGCAGCGAGAGCCGCAGCCCGACCTGGACGAAGGTGCGCTCGTAGCTCAGGCCGTCGATCACGGCGGCCTCGATCAGCTCGTCGGAGATGCCGCGGTAGTACGTCGCCATCAAGAACGTCGCGAACGGCGTGCCGAGCGCCGCGTATACCAGCACCGCGCCGAGATAGGAGTTGGTCAGGTGCACGTGCGCCATGTTCACGTACTCGGGGATCAGGATCGACTGGACCGGGATCATCAGCGCGGCGACGACGGCAAGGAAGACTATGCCGCCGCCCCGGTAGCGGAGCTTGGCGAACGCGAACCCAGCGGTCGTGGAGACGGCCAGGATTATCGCGATCGCGGCGGCGCAGACCAGCGTGGAGTTGACCAGTTCGCCGACGACAGGGAGGTTGGCGAACAGCGCGCGCCAGCCCGCGAGCGAGTGGCCTTGCTGCAGGTCGTATTGCGAGCCGGACCGGAACGCGTTGTCCAGCATGTACCAGAACGGATACAACATGACAACGGCGATGACAACCATCAAGACGAACAGGCCGCTCTTGCGAATGCCGGCTATCCGGCGCATCAGGCACCCCCCTCATCGGCGGGTTTGATCAGCCGGAGCTGGACCAGGCCGACGAACGCCATGATGACGAAGAGGATGATCCCGTAAAGCGCCGCCGTGCCGAACTGGACCTGGCTGAACCCGGTCTGGTAGACGAAGTATTCGAGCGTGGTCGTGCCGAAGCCAGGCCCGCCCTCTGTCATCACGAAGATCAGGCTGAACAGCGCCGAGAACGCGCTGATCACGGTGATCACGAACGCGAACTGGATGAACCTGGTGAGCAGCGGGAGCGTGATGCGGAAGAAGATCTGCAGCCGGTTCAGGCCGTCGACCCTGGCCGCCTCGGTCAGCGTCGGGTCAAGAGTGGCCATCCCGGTCAGGAAGATGATCGTGTTGGTCCCGACCATCGACCAGATGAACGTGATCGCGAGCGCCGCCAGCGCGCCGTGCTCGCTGGTCAGCATGTTCGTCGCGACCGGCCCGAAGCCGAGGTGCGCGAGCAACTGGTTGAGCACGCCGTAGGTGCGGAAGAACTGGAGCGCGAACATCCCGATCACGACCCAGGAGACCGCCGTCGGCAGGAAGTACACGGACCTGAAGAACCGCCAGCCGCGCACGTGCTCATGCAGCAGCGCCGCGATCGCGAGCGGGATGCCGATCGCGAACGGTATCGCGAGCAGCAGCAGCGCGTTGTTCTGCATCACCCGCCAGAAGATCGGGTCTTCGAAGACCGCCGTGTAGGCGCTTGGCCCGATCCAGATCGCGGGGGTCAGGCCGTTCCATTCGGTCATCGAGTAGTAGACGGCCTGCCCGATCGGCACGGCGAGCAGCCCGACCACGAGCGCGAGGGCAGGCAGCGACAGCACGAGGCCGGCGCGGCCGCGGCGCCTGGCGAGAGGGCCAGCGTGGCGCCTGGAAGGGCGACTCAATGGGGGCGCTCCTCACGGAGGGTGTTGCGGCCCCCGGCGAGCGGGCCAGCCAGCCTGGCCCGTCGCCGGAGACCGGTGGCGGGTCGGTGGTTAAGCAGCGGCTGGTCACGGGAATGTGTTGCCCCTCTGGTTGGCTGGGAGCTGGTCGAGCGTGGTGACGAAGGCCTGCATCGCTGACTGCACGGATACGCTGCCGCCGAGCACTGCTGGCAGGAACTTCTGGCCCGCGCTCACGATGTTGCCCTGGACGACATTGTCCAGCATCGGGTACACGATCATGTGATTTTGACTGACAAAATTCAACATCTGCTGATTAACCGGGTTGGTGGTGGAGACCCCGTTGATGGCGGGGATCAGGCCCGCCGCGTTGATGATCCGGGCGCCCTCTGGCGTGGTCATGAACTCGAGGAACTTGGCGTCCTGGGCCGGGTGCTGTGAGTAGCTCGTCTGCGCGATGCCGTCGCCGGCGAAGTCGACCACGCCCTTGATCGGCGTGTTCGAGTACGGCGGGACGAACGCGGCGACGTTGCCGTGCAGGGCGTCGGTGAACTTCTGGGTATCCCAGGTACCGTCGACCATCATCGCGGCCTTGCCGCTCTCGAACTGGCCGAGGTTGTCTGTGTTGGTCACGACGTCGGGGTTCGTGCAGCCGGTGCTGTGCAGCTTGACCCAGTTGTCTAGCTGGTGCTCGATGACGGGGGAGGTCCACGGGATCTGCCCGCTGTACAGGTCCTGCCACTGGGCCACCGAGTAGGCGCCGATCATCATGTAGCTCATGTCGTACCAGGGGTAGAACGTGGCGCCGAGCGGCTGGCCGCCGTTGCCGTAGACGAGCGGGGTGAAGCCTGCCTTCTTGAGCTTGGCGCACGTCGCGTACAGCTGGCTCCAGTCGGTCGGCACGGACGTCACGCCCGCCTTGGCGAAGTCGGCCTTGTTGTAGAAGCCGATGTAGAACTGATCCTCGAGCGGGATCACGTAGGGGCCGTTGGCCGCGTTGAAGCCGTCGGATGTCCACTTGAGCGCGTTCGGGTTGATCCTGGCCAGGTCCGCGGCCGGGATCTCGCCCTTGAGGTTGGTCAGGAAGTCCTTGTACTGGAGTGTGAACAGGCCTGTCCACATCACCGCGAGATCGGGGCCATCCTTGGAGATCGCCGCGGTCTGCAGGTGCGCGAAGTAGTTGCTAGCGTCCTGGCTCACGACGTCTACCTTGATCGTCGGGTGTAGCTTCTCGAACGCCTTGGCCAGGTTATTCAGCGCCGTCGCGTTCTGCTCGGTGCCGTAGTTTTCCCAGATCGTGATCGTGACGGGACTGGCCTTGGTGCCATTCCCGCCCCCGGAGCTAGCCCCGCAGCCAGCGGCGAGCAGCGCCGCGACCGCGGCACCAGCCGCCATCTTCCATCTCCTCACGGATGGTTCCTTTCTGTGCCGGTTCAAACAGGTCTATCCGTGCGTGCCTCTCCTTCCTCCCTCCACGTCCGATTTCCCTCCCTAAGCTCCCCGCTCGCCGCTCTGCCCTCCCTCCGCTCCCCGCCGCCCTTATGAGCGGCCGATCACTGGCTCGATGAACTCCCGGAGGGCGGCGGTTGGTGCCCGCAGGAAGTCCAGGTCGCACCCCAGCGGTGCCTGGGTGACGTGGCGGGCGTACAGGGCCGGCCAGCCGCGCAGGTGGATGGGCTCGGGCGGGGTCCAGGCGGCCCGGCGGCGGGCGATCTCGTCCTCGCTCACCTCGAGCTCGATGGCGCCCGCCGGGACGTTCACGCTGATCATGTCGCCGTCCTCGACCAGCGCGAGCGGGCCGCCGACCGCCGCCTCGGGCGCCACGTGCAGCACGACGGTGCCGAAGCTCGTGCCGCTCATCCGCGCGTCGGTCACGCGCACCATGTCGGTGACGCCGGCCTCGAGCAGCCTGGCCGGGATCGGGATCATGCCCCACTCGGGCATTCCAGGCACGCCAACGGGGCCGCAGCCGGCCAGCACGAGCACGCTGCCGGCGCTGACCGGCAGATCGGGGTCATCGATCCTGGCCAGCATGTCGTCGTAGCCATGGAACACGACCGCCGGCCCGCGGTGGCGCAGCAGGCCGGCGCTCGCCGCCGAGGTCTTGATGATCGCGCCGTCGGGCGCGAGCAAGCCGCGCAGAACCCCGAACGCGCCGCCCTCGTGCAGTGGCGCGGAGGCCGGCCTGATCGCGGCGCCAGCCTGCCTGGCGGCCGCGGCGACATGGCCGACGCTCTGGCCGGCCACGTTCAGGGCGGCCAGGTCGAGCCGGCTAGACAGCTCGCGCAGCAGCGACGGCACCCCGCCGGCCGCGTCGAAGTCCTGCATCAGGCCCGAGCCGGACGGCTGGACGTCGACGAGCACACCGACGTTGGTTCCTAGCCTGGCGATGTCATCGAGCCGGAACGGCACCCCGGCTCGCCCGGCCATCGCCGCGAGGTGGATCACCGCGTTCGACGAGCCGCCGATCGCGTGCAGTGCCACGATCGCGTTGGCGAACGCGGCACCGGTCAGGACGGACTGGGGCCGCCTGGCCGCGATGACGGCTTGGACGGCGACCTGGCCCGCCTGCCGCGCCACCGCCGCCGACCGCGGGTCACCGGCCGGGATCGAGCTCGAGCCTGGGACCATCAGCCCGAGCACCTCGCTCAGCACGGCCATCGTCGATGCCGTCCCCATCGTGTTGCAGGCGCCGGTGCCGCAGCTCAGGCACCGCTCGAGCTCATACCAGCCCGCGTCGTCGAGACGGCTGGCCCGCCGCTCGTCCCAGAGCCGCCACAGCCCCGTCCCCGTGCCGACCGGCGCGCCCCGGAACCTGGCGACGCCCCTGGCGCCGCCGGTGACCAGCACGGTGGGGATGTTCGCGCTGATCGCGCCCATCAGGGCGCCCGGCACGCTCTTGTCGCAGTTGGCGAGGATCACCAGGCCGTCGAGCGGGTTGGACCTGACCATCTCCTCGATCTCGATCGAGAGCAGGTTGCGGTACAACATCGCGGTCGGCTTCATCAGGTCCTCACCGAGCGAGATCGTCGGAAACTCGGCGCCGATGCCGCCGGCCGCCTCGATTCCGTCCCGCACCGGCCCGACCAGGTCGCGAAGCGGCAGGTTGCACGGGTTGAGGTCGCTCGCGGAGTTGGCGATCCCGATCACCGGCCGGTCGGCGCGCTGCGAGACGCGCAGGCCGGCGCTGGCGAGCGCGACCCGGTGCAGCACGGCGACCTCGTCGTCGCCGGCCAGCCAGGACCTGCTGCGCAGGCCGGGCTCGCCGCCGGGCGCCGGCGCGGCGCCGCCTGGGCTCATCGCGGCGGCTCTGGCACGCCCAGGCCCTTGGCGCCAGGCTGGGACTGGGTGAGCTCGATCTCGCTGCGGGCGATCCACTCGAGCGACATCGCCGCCCTGTGCACCTTTTCCATGGCCATCGCCGCGGCCTCGGCCACCAGGTGGGCGCCAGATGGATAGAGCGACCTGGAGTTCCGCAGCCCGAACTTGATGTACATGGGCGCCCCGGCGCGGATCAGCTCGGCGGCCTCGTGACCGCGCACGATCCCGCCGCTGCCGTCGGAGGTCTCCACGTACAGATCGATCGGCAGGCCGCTGACCGCCCGCATCTCGGCTATCTCCCCGAGCGTGAGGTCCGAGGGCACGTTGATGGTCGACCCGCCGAGGTGCTCAAGCTGCCGGAAGCTGAGCGGGTTCGAAGGGGCGAGCATGGCCGACACCTTCCACACCATCGACGCGGGGAGCTGGCCCGCCTGTTGTAGCTCGTTGACGATCTGGAGCAGGCCGGGGTCGGCGATCAGGAAGCCCCTGATGCCCTGATCGGCCGCCCTGACGATGTCGTCGATCGCGTAGCGGAGCTGCCTGGTGCCGCGCAGCCGGCCGGCGAAGATCTGGCCATCAGGCGAGGCCGCCGCCCGGCCGAGCCCCCACTCCTCGCGCGGCCCGACGAACAGCGACACCTCCATGCCGTTATCGGCGCCTATCCTGGCCATCTCGGCGATCTCGGCCTGCGACAGCAGCATCGCGCCGCTGCCCTGGGAGACCCTGTTCACGGTCATCTCGCGCGCCGCTGCCTCGGCGACGACGGCCCGCAGCACGGCGGGTCCCTCGACGCTCGGTATCTCGATCCTGAAGTCCGCGCCGTCAGGGAACTTCACCTGGCTGGCAGGCACCACCGGCTCGCTCATCAGGCCGCTACCCGCGAGGACAGCCGCGCCGGTCAGCGGATCGATAATCATGCGGCGACCTCCAGAACTGCCGGGCGTGGCGGGCGGCGGACGTCGCCTTCCTCCACTGGCCAGCCAGGCGCATCGGTGACCCGGTGTAGCTGGCCGTCGGCGACGACCAGGTAGGTGTCCTCTGCCTTGGCGCCACCAGGCAGGCTCGGGTTCCAGGCGACGGCGTGACCGGCGGCAACCGGCTGCCGATGCCACCGCGAGCCGGTCTGACCAGGCGCGATCTCAAATTCGCGCTGTGCGAATCCTACCGGTCCGCCCTGATAATGGCCTTTCCAGCCGTATTCTGCCCCTACGGCGGCGTATCCGCGTGCCAGCGCATCGAGGACGGCGCCGTAGCTCGAGCCGGGCCGGCACGCGGTGAGCACGGCGTCCTCGACCTCCAGGGCGCGGCCGCGCAGCGCGGCGAACTCCGCGTCGACAGGCGCGGCCGCCGCGAACCTGGTCAGCGCGACGTGCAGCCCGGCGCGCCGGGCGACGACCACGACCATCGCGAGATCGCGCACGGGAATTCCCGCCGCCATCGGATGGCGGTAGCTGCGGACCCGGTCGTCGCCGCCCACGATCAGGACAGGCGCGTCGGCGCCGGTCGCTTCCAGCGCAGCGGCGACGCGCGCCTGGATGTCCAGGTCGCGCTCGCCGGGTCGCCAGGCCGCGAGCGCGGCCTGCACGGCGTGGGTCGCGTCGGCACCGAGGTCGGCGAGATCCGCGATCTCGGCCGCGGACAGCTCAAGCCGCACCGCCGTCAGGTCATCGGATGCGTCAGGCCCGAACGCCGGGTGGCCATCGCTCGCCAGCACGGGGGCGTCCGCCCCGGCCAGTTCGACGGCGGCGCGGATGAACCCGCCTGGGGCATGCCACGGCACCTCGACCAGGCCGGTGAAGCCGTGCGCTGCCGGGTCGTACTCGGACCTGATCCGGCTGGCCTCGACGTTCGTGGTGATCAGCCACGCGCCCGAGCCGGCGAAGACGGCCCACACCAGGTCGGTGCCCGCGGTCCGGTCGACGGGCGGGCCGACGCCGCCGGTCGCCCACGCCACGGCACCTGGGCTAGTCAGCACCAGCCCGGCCGGGCGAACTCCACCGGTCGTCGCGCCGTGGCCGGCCTGGCCCGCCGCCAGCCAGGCCGCGACGCGTTCGCTGGCAGTGCGCGCCCGGTCCGCGCGCCGAGATGAGCGCTCAAACTCCTGTTCTGTATTACCGAACGAAGTTTTGTGATGTAGAATCACGCACGTAGCACAACCCGCGCTGCTAGCTTCTGTCAAGGCCTGTTATCGTTTTCGTACTTCTGTTCGGCGTAGCCGAACAGCTGAAGCGGAGGTGAGTCAGTCAGTGAACGCAGCTCAGCACGCGGGCGTTGCCGATGGCCAGGGCCATGGGCCGGGCGCCGAGGTGAGCGACGAGGTCGCTGGCCCGTACACGGTCCGCAGCGTGGCCAGGGCGCTCAAGCTGCTGGACGTCGTCGCCACGGCTCCTTCCGAGGGACTCTCGCTCAGCCACCTGGCGAGGTCCCTCAACGCGTCCAAGAGCGCCACGCTCGCGCTCGCCCGCACCCTGACCAGGCATGGCCTGCTGCGGGACACCCGGCCGGGCCCACGCTACACGCTGGGCACCGCCCTGATCAGGCTCGGTGACATAACCCGCAACCAGTTGCCGCTCGGCGACATCTGCCGCCCCGTGCTCATCGACCTGGCCGACTCCACCAAGATGACGTCGCGGGTGGCCATCTCCGATCAGGGGCACCCGGTCTTCATCGACCGCGTCGACGGGCCTGGCAGCGTGCGGTTCTACACCCCGCTTGGCCAGCGGGAGGTGGCGCACGCCTCGGCCGCTGGCAAGGCCATTCTCGCGACGCTGACTCAGCCGCAGGTCCGTGCGGTGTGCGAGGAAACGGGGATGCAGGCAAGGACCGCGCACACGATCACCGATGACGGCTCGTTGCTGGCCAACCTGGCCGCGGTGCGCGATCTGGGGTATGCGGTGGACGACGAGGAAGACGCCGAGGGGATCTTCTGCGTCGGCGCCGCGTTCTTCGGCCACGACGGATCGTGCGAGGGAGCGATCAGCGTGACCGGCATCAAGGGCGACCTGCCTGCGTGGCGGATAGAGGAACTCGGCCGCACCGTGCGCCACGCCGCGGACCAGGTGTCCGAGTTGCTGGGTGGCGTCGCGTATGCCGAGCGGCACGCTGCCGCCACGTCGAGGTCATGACGTCGCAGGCCGGGGAAGCTGGTCGGATTGAGCCCGGCCAGGCGCTTGTCGTGTTCGGGCCCGGTGACGTTCGCCTCGTGCACCGTGCCCCGCTCGCCCCTGCCGCGGCGCCGCTCCGTACGCCTGACCCACCGCAACCCGCCGCTGCTGGCGAGGTCGTCGTCGAGCCCGACCTGGTCGGGCTCTGCGGCACCGACCTTGAGATCATCGACGGCCTGATCGACCCCGCCTACATCAGGTACCCGGTCGCGCTCGGACACGAGTGGACGGGGATCGCGGCGGGAAGCACGCCGCTGGCTGGCCGGCGCGTGGTGACCGAGGGCATCATCGGCTGCGGGCGGTGCGAGCGCTGCGCGGCCGGGCAGGCGAACCTGTGCCACAGCTATGACGAGATCGGATTCACCAGGGACGGCGCGGCGGCGAGCCAGATCACGGTGCCCGCCGCGCTGGTGCATCCGCTCGCGCCGCGGGTCACGGCGGAAGACGCGGTGCTGACCGAGCCCGCCGCCGTGGTCTACCGCGGCCTGACCAGGGCTGGCGTCACACCGGGCTGCCGGGCGCTGGTGATCGGCGACGGCACCATCGCGCTGCTCGCGGTGCTGCTGCTCGGGCTGTGGTCGCCGGCCGAGATCGCCGTGCTCGGACGGCGGCCAGAGCAGGCCGCCCTGGCGGCGGCGGCTGGCGCGACCAGCTTCGCCGTGGCCGCCGCGGCGCAGCCGGTGAGCGGCTTCGACCTGGTCGTGGAGGCCGCCGGGGCGGCGGCGGCGGTCACCACCGCGCTCGGCGCGGCGCGCCGGGGCGGGACCGTGCTGCTGCTCGGCCTGCCACCGCACGGCCAGACCGTCCAGCTTGCCGCTGATGACGTGGTGAACAATGACCTGACCATCCACGGCAGCTTCAGCTACACCCCGGCGGCGTGGCGCGCCGTCGTCACGCTGCTCAACGCCGGGCGCCTGCGGCCTGGGCTGCTGATCACGCACCGCTACCCGCTCGCGGAGTGGGAGCAGGCGATAGCCACGCTGCGCGGGGCAGGCGGACCGCGCGGCAAGGTCCTACTCCAGGTCCGGCCGTCCCCGGCGATTCCTGGCTAGTCAGAAAGAGCAGCAATCTCATGACCTTGACGAGCGTGAATCCGCACGACCCGGCCGACGTGCTCGGCGAGTGGGACGAGGCGGGGCGCGATGGCGCTGACGCGGCCGTCGGCCGGGCGCTG
>JASIBM010000326.1 GCA_030045175.1 Streptosporangiaceae bacterium
ACCGACGTGCAGCCGCGTTCAGTGAACGCCACAGGTACAGCGGCGGAATTCTGTCGGGTATCTCTCTATGGTCGGGACGTAACCTACGCTACCGTAAGCTACGGTTACGTAAGCGTATTCGCTCGGCCCATGACCTCGGTCATGCGGATCGCTCTTCCCACCGGCCCAACGAGCCACCAAGGATCCGTGATGACCGCGACGACCGACCTGACGTTCGCGACCGACGACGCAGCCGAGTCAGCCGAGTCAGCCCACAAGGCACCTCTTCCCGAGCTCAGCCCTGCCCGCAGGGACAACCTCCACCGCGTCGCGATCGCCGTCTTCACGGGGGTTCCGATGCTGGCACTGGTCGCCGCGGTGCCCGTCGCGTGGATCTGGGGCCTGCTCGACTGGCAGGCGATCGTAGTAGGAATCGCATGCTACGGCCTGTCCGGGCTGGGCATAGCGATGGGCTTTCACAGGTACTTCACCCACGGGTCATTCAAGGCCAGTCGCGGTTTCAAGATCGCGCTCGCGGTGGCTGGCTCGCTCGCGCTCGAGGGTCCGATCCTCGACTGGGTCTCTGATCACCGTAGGCACCACAAGTACAGCGACAAGGAAGGCGACCCGCACTCGCCCTGGCGGTTCGGGGACAACCTTGGGGCGCTGGTCAAGGGCCTGGCCTGGGCGCACATGGGGTGGCTGTTCGACGGGAACATCAGCTCGCACGAGAAGTTCTCACCCGACTGGCTGGCCGATCGCGACATCAGGATCGTGCACAAGCTCTTCCCCCTGCTCACCGCCGCCACCCTGATCGCGCCCGCCGTGATCGTGGGCCTCGCGACGATGTCCTGGCAGGGCGCGCTGATCGGGTTCTTCTGGGCGAGCCTGGTGCGCGTCTCGTTCCTGCATCATGTCACCTGGTCGATCAACTCGATCTGCCACACGTTCGGCAAGCGCGAGTTCGATGCCAGGGATAAGTCCAGGAACGTGGCCTGGCTCGCGGTGCTCTCCTTCGGCGAGTCGTGGCACAACCTGCACCACGCCGACCCGACCTGCGCCAGGCACGGCGTGTTCAAGGGACAAATCGACATCGCCGCCCGCGGCATCTGGCTGGCCGAGAAGCTCGGCTGGGTGCGGAGCGTCCGTTGGCCGGACGCGGCCAGGCTCGCGGGCAAGAAGGTCGGCGAAACGCGGGCGCTCGGCGGCATGACGAAGCAGCCGGCCTGCGCTCCTATTGGCCGATGACCGACATCTGCCTCATGATGGGGCAGTGACCAGCCAGCCCCCGACATCCGGACGCAAGAGAATGACCGGCAAGGAACGGCGCGAGCAACTGCTTGACGTCGGCAGGCGCCTGTTCGCCGAGCGCGGCCTGGACGGCACCTCCATCGAGGAGATCGCCGCCCAGGCCGGCGTGTCCAAGCCCGTCGTGTACGAGCACTTCGGCGCCAAGGAAGGCCTGTACGCGGTCGTGGTCGACCGGGAGGTCGAGCGGTTCACTCGGATGGCGACCGACTTGCTCCAGGGCGAGGACACGCTCGACAAGTTCGAGGCGGCGGCGATCTGCCTGCTGCGCTACATCGAGGACAACGCCGACGGCTTCCGCATCTTGGTGCGCGATTCGCACCCCGCGTCGGGCTCAGGCACGTTCGCGAGCCTGATCAGCGACATCGCGAGCCAGGTCGAGTACATCCTGGCCGACGTGCTCAAGGCGCGCGGTTATGACCCCAAGCTCGCGCCCGTGTACTCCCAGATGCTGGTCGGGATGGTGGCCTTCGCCGGCCAGTGGTGGCTAGACGTGCGCAAGCCCAAGCTGGAGGAGATGGCTGCGCACCTGGTCAACCTGGCCTGGCACGGGCTGTCCCAGCTCGACCCGAAGCCCAAGATCTCCCCCGAGGTGCTACGCCAGCTACGCGACAAGCGCTTACTGAGCGAGCGGGAGGGACGGGGAGCACGGCTCAGCGCCGCCTCGCGACCACGAAGACCCGGCGGAACGGCAGGACGGTCCCGTAGGCCAGCGGCGGATAGGCCTGCCGCATCAGAGCGCCGTACTCTGCCATGAACTCCTTAGCCTGGTCCTGGTCGAGCGCCGCGAGGACCGGCCGGAGGCCGCTGCCCTGGTACCAGCGCAGCACAGGGTCTGGGCCGCTGAGGACGTGCAGGTAGATGGTCTCCCAGGCGTTGACCTCGCAGCCTTGCGTGGCGAGCAGGTCCAGGTAGTCGGCCGGGCTGGCGGTCTGCCTGTTCAGCGCGACGCCGGCGAGCAGCGGCCGCCAGCGGACCGAGGCAGCCAGCTCGCGCAGGATCAGATGAGTCGGCTGGTCGAAGTTCCCAGGTACCTGGAACCCCAGCCAGCCTCCCGCTGGGAGCTGGCGCGCCCAGCGGATCAGCAGCTTTTCGTGATCGGGCACCCACTGCAGCATCGCGTTCGACACCAAGACGTCGACCGGCCGGTCGGGTTCCCAGTCCCTGGCGTCGCACAGCTCGAACCGAAGCTTGGGCACAGCCGGCTGGCCGGCCGGCGCAGGCCCGGCTGCGGATTCCGTGGCTGCCGCGCCGCCAGGGCCACCATCGGCCAGCAGCCCCGCGAGCACCTGGCCGGCGGCCGAGATCATCTCCGCCGAGCTGTCGACCCCGAGCACCTCTGCGAACGGCCAGCGGCGGCAGAGCTCGGCGGTCAGCTCACCTGGGCCGCAGCCGACGTCAACGACGTAGCGCGGGTCGGTCGCGCCGATCTGGCCGATCAGCTCGAAGTACGGCCGGGACCGCTCATCGCCGAACCGGCGGTACTGACCTGGGTCCCACATGATCGCCTCCGGCCGACTCATCGATCGAGTATCTTGATATCAAGACTTACTTCGAAGATTGTTCTACCGGTGTGACCTCTCGATGTCAAGAGATATGCTGCGTGGATGGACGGTGCTGTATCGGTGGACAGCGCGGCGCCGGCGGGCAAGCAAGTACCTGCGAGCAGGCCAGTGCCGGCGAGCAAGCCAGTACCCGCGAGCAAGCCAGTACCCGCGAGCAAGCCAGTGCCCGCGAGCAGGCCAGTACCCGCGAGCAAGCCAGTACCCGCGAGCAGGTCAGTGCCGGCGAGCAGGCCGGTCTCGTTGCACGAGCCAGCGCTGCGGGACGGGCCGGCGCCCGGGTTGCACGACGAGGTCGACGAGATCGTGGCCGGCTGGCGCGCGGAGCGTCCCGACCTCGACCTCGAGCCACTTCAGGTGCTGAGCAGGGTGTCCAGGCTGGCCCGGCACCTGGACCGGGCCCGCCGCGCGGCCTTCGCCGCGCACGGCCTCGAGCCGTGGGAGTACGACGTCCTGTCCGCGCTACGCCGCCAGGGCCCGCCCTACCAGCTCAGCCCCGGCGCCCTGCTGCGGGAGACCCTCGTCACCTCAGGAACGATGACGAACCGCATCGACAGGCTCACCGAGGCCGGGCTGGTCAGCAGGTACCCGGACCCACTGGACAAGCGAGGAGTTCTCGTGCAGCTGACCGACCTGGGACGAGCGGCGGCCGACGAGGCGCTGGCCGACCTGCTCGATCATGAGCGCGAGATGCTCAGCGCGCTCGACGGCGCGCAGCGAGCGCAGCTAGCCGGGCTCTTGCGCGTACTGCTCGGCCCGTTCGACAGCCACCAGCGCAGGTAGCCGCCGGTGGCAGCGCCTATGCTCTCCGCCATGCGGGCCAAGTCACTTCCCAAGGCCGTGCTCGCGCTCGGCGCCGCCCTCGCGGCGGCCGCCGCGCCACTGCTGTCGGGCTGCTCCGGCCCAAGCTCACCCGATCCGGCGAACGCCACGACCTATGGCAGCGGACTGGCCAGCATCAGGGCCGCGCTCACTGGGCCAGGCGATGGCCCCGTCTACTACCTCGCGCTCGGCGACTCGCTCTCGCGTGGCATCCAGCCAGGACCAGGCGGCGGCGACGTGATGACCCAGGGCTACACCGACCGGCTGGCCGCGCGGCTGCGCCAGCGGGTCCGCCGGCTGCGCGTGGTCGAGCTCGGCTGCTCAGGCGAGACCACCACGACCATGATCCACGGAGGCATCTGCAGCTACCCGGCGGGCAGCCAGCTAGCTCAGGCGACCACGTTCCTGCGCTCGCATCGCGGCAAGATCGCGCTCGTCACCATCGACATCGGCGCCAACGATCCGAACTCCTGCGTCCTCGGCGTCCAGCCGGACGACATACTCGGCTGCCTGTGGAGCAGGGTGCCGCAGATCGAGTCGAACCTGGACACCATCTTGGCCGAGCTCAGGTCCGCGGCAGGCCCCAGGGTTCTGATCGTCGGGATGACCTACTACGTCCCTGAGCTCGGGTTCTGGGACTCCGGCCGGAACGGCAAGATAATCGCCGTGCTCACCGAGGGCTTCGCAGCCGGGGTCAACAAGCTGCTCACGGCCAGGTACCACCACTACGGCGCCCTGGTCGCCAACGTGTTCAGCGCGTTCAGGAGCAACGACTTCGCCAACGCGATCGCCGGGCCCGGACGATTCCGCCAGAGCGCGGCGCCCCCGCCCAACGTGGCCAGGATCTGCGCCCTGACCTGGATGTGCGCCAGCGGGCCTCGCGGCCCGAACGAGCACGCTAACAACGCGGGCTACCGCGTCATCGCCCAGGCCTTCTGGCGCGCCATCTCCGGCTAACCGCGCCTCCGTCTACCATGATCGTGGTCGATCCTCAGCTGTCCGAACTGAGAATCGTCCCCGATCATGGTCCTGTCTCCTCGGCCAGCTCGAGCCAGCGGTCCTCAAGCGCGGCCTTCTCTGCCTGCAGCTCACGCAGGTCGTCGCCGAGCTCGATCAGCCTGGCGTAGTCGGTGGCCGCGGCGGCGAGGGCCTCGTGCAGCTCGGCCTCCCTGTCCGTGAGCCTGGCAAGCTGGCGGTCGAGCCTGGCGAGCTCTTTCTTGGCATCGCGCAGGCGACCCGCGGTCAGCGGCGCCGACGGCGCGGCCGGCTCGTCCCGACCTGAGGCGAGCCCGGTGACTCGCCCGCTGCGGCCCGCGCCGGGCGCGCCATCGGCCCGCAGCGCCAGGTACTCGTCCACGCCACCGGGCAAGAACGCCAGCTTGCCGCGCATGAGCGCAAGCACATGGTCGGTGACCCGCTCGAGGAAGTACTGGTCGTGGCTGACCACGACGACCGATCCGCCAAACCCGTCGAGCAGGTCCTCGAGCTCGGTCAGCGTGTCGATGTCCAGGTCATTGGTCGGCTCGTCGAGCAACAGCACGTTCGGCTCTTCCATCAGCAGCATTTGCAGCTGAAGCCGCCGTCGCTCCCCGCCGGACAAGTCGGCCACCGGCACCGACTGCCGTTCACCGCGCAACCCGAGCCGGTCGAGCAACTGGCCCGCCGAGAGCTCGCGCTTGCCGACCCGGACCGAGCCGCGCACCAGCGCGGCCGCCTCGATGACCCGCAGCCCCGGGCCGACGGGCGGGGGCTCCTGGGTGAGGTATCCAAGCCTGACGGTCTTCCCGGTGACCACCGCACCGGAAAGCACGGGTTCGCCAGGAAGCTCGGGGCCGTTGACGCGCCCGGCCAGCACGTTGAGCAGCGTGGACTTGCCGCTGCCGTTCACCCCGATCACGCCAACCCGGTCGCCGGGCCCAAGCTGCCAGGTCACCCGGTCGAGCAGGGTCAGCGGTGGGGCGGTCGTCCCCCCTGGCCGACTCAGCGGGGGATTCCGGGGGGCCGTCCCCCCGGGCCGGCTCAGCGGCAGGCTCTGGGGGATCGTCACCGTAACGTCGGTCAGCTCGATGACGGTCTTGCCGA
>JASIBM010000327.1 GCA_030045175.1 Streptosporangiaceae bacterium
TGGCCAGCGTTCGCCGATTCGCACGACGCGCTCGTCGCGCTCGGCCGGCGGTTCAAGCTGATCATCTTGTCGAACGTGGACCGTGCCTCGTTCGCCGCGTCCGAGGCCAGGCTGGGCGTGACGTTCACCAGCGTCCTGACCGCGCAGGACATCGGCTCGTACAAGCCGTCGCAGCGGAACTTCGACGCGCTGCTAGCCGAGGCGGCCAGGCTCGGCATCGGCCCTGGCAAGCTGCTGCACGTCGCGCAGAGCCTGTTCCACGACCACGTGCCCGCCGCCAGGGCGGGGCTGCCCACGGCGTGGATCGACCGGCGGCACGGCCGGGATGGCTCGGGTGCCACGCCCGCGGCGGCAGCGGTCACGCCTGACTGGACGTTCGGGTCCATGGCCGAGTTCGCCGCCGCGGTCGAGTCCGACTAGGCCAGGACCAATTATGGCGCACGCCGCGCTTACTTTCCACCTTGCACCTCATCAGTCACATACGACCCAGCCGCCACACGCGCAACCGCCTGCTGTGTGGCATGACAGCAACGTGGGGCCCTTGCTGTTCCTCTGGCAGCAACGTGGTGCCCTTGCTGTCGTTGCGTCGCGGACGAACCCACCGCGCTTAGGTGGAGATGTCGGGGTAGGGGACGCTCCAGTGCGCCAGCCGGGCAGCGAACTCGCGCTGGAAGGCCAGGGGCTCGTCGTAGTCGCGCTCAAACAGGGCGATAAACAAGGTCAGCAAGAGGAAATTATGCGCCCCGAGCTCGAATAGCTTGACATAGTCATGACTGGCGAGCGCGTCCCTTTCGGTATCTGTGAACTTCAGCCAGGTGCTCCGCTCCATGCCAGGGCAGTTCAAGATGACGTTGGCCCGCTCGGCCTCCCACCACGCCGTGGTGCCGCGCGGGTCCTCGCGGTAGCGCTCGACGAGGTCGGGGTCCCGGTCGATGGTGTAGAGGAACTTGTCGAGCAGGTACTTGCTCACGCTGGGCCTCCCGCTCGCGCCTCGCCCTTCGGGTACCAGGTGAAGTAGGCCTCCATGGTGTGGAACAAGTCCAGCGAGTCGGCGTAATCGGCGTTGGTGTCCTGGCCTGCCACGCCCATCATCAGCATGAAGTCCATGAAGCCGTGGGTGGCGTTGCCAGGCAGCCACAGGCTCTCGAGGCTCACCTCGGCCAGCGCGGCCTCGATGTCACCCGAGGCGATCCACGCCACTGCCTTGCGGTCGAACTCGGGGTCCGGGCCGTGCGGCCCGAACTGGCGCGGCCCGCCTAGCTCGAGCGACAGGTGGCCGGTGCCGATGATCGCCACGCGCTTGTCGCTCGGCCAGTCCTCGACCAGCCGCCTGATGGTCTTGCCCAGCTCGACGAATCGCCCTGGCTGCGGCAGCGGCGGCGCGAAGATGTTGGTGTAGACGGGCACGATCGGCAGGTCCGCCTGCGGTCGCAGCGTGATCAGCGGGCAGGTGATGCTGTGGTCGATCCGCAGCTCGTTGCTGAACGCGAGGTCGAAGCCGGCGTCCAGGCCCGCGCGGAGCAGGTGGGCGGACAGCTCCTCGTCGCCGTCCAGGAACATCCTCGGCAGCCCGAACTCGCGTTCCTCGTTGTAGAAGTTGCCGTCGTAGTGCGGGGCCTTGCCGATCAGGAACTGCGGCATGTTGTCCAGCCAGAGCTGGTGAAAGTGATCGCTGCCGATCATCACCAGCACGTCGGGTCTGGCCTTGGTCAAGGTCGCGCGGAAGGCCTCGATCTTGGCCACCCACTCGTCGGCGAACGGCGGCCGGTCCGCGCCGCTCGAGGTGCTCGCCCGGTAGTAGAACGGATGATGGGTCGACGCTATGACCGCTGCGACCGTTGCCATGGCAGCATGATACGGACAGATGTCGTCATCGTTCTGGCACGATGCTGGCCCAGGGGGGCGACCCCCTGGAACCCCCGCATGGGAACGGAGGTCCCCCATGACAACGGCATCCCACGAGTTCACGCCCGGCCAGCCCCTGGTGTTTCGCAACGGCACGGTGCTGACCATGGACAACGCGCACCATGTGCTGACCGGCGCCGACGTGCTGATCGTCGGCGACCGCATCGCGGCCGTGGGCGAGCACCTGGCGGCGCCGGAAGGCGCCGCGGAGATCGACGCGACCGGCGGCGTCGTGATGCCCGGGATGATCGACACGCACAGGCACATGTGGCAGACGGCCATGCGCGGATACGGCGCCGACTGGACGCTGACCCAGTACTTCGTCTGGAACTACCTTCAGTGGGGCAAGTCGTTCCGGCCGCAGGACATCTACGCGGGCAACCTGCTGAGCGCGATCGAGGCGATTGACGCCGGCGTCACCACGACCGTGGACTGGTCGCACAACCTTCAGACCATCGACCACGCCGAGGCGGCGACCGACGCGTTGCAGCAGGTGCCTGGCCGGTTCGTGCTCGCTTACGGCAACATCCAGGCCGCCCCCTGGGAGTGGTCCACCACGCCGGAGTTCCGCGACTTCGTCAGCAGGCGGTTCAGCGGCGGCGACGACATGCTCGGCTTCCAGATGGCGTTCGACGTCCCGCCGGCCAGCCCTGACTTCCCTGAGAAGGCGGCGTTCGAGGTGGCTCGCGAGCTCGGCGTGCCTGTCACGACGCACGCGGGGGTGTGGAAGGTGACCACGGACGACGGAATCAGGCTGATGTACGAGCACGAATTCATGACGCCGTCCACGATCTACGTACACGCCGCGAGCCTCTCGGCGGACTCCTATCACCGGATCGCGGCTACCGGAGGCTCGGCGTCGCTGTCCACCGAGAGCGAGCAGAACGCCGGACAGGGCTACCCGCCCACGTGGAAGCTGCGCGCGCACGGCATCGGCGTGTCACTGTCGATGGACACCAGCGTCTGGTGGAGCGCGGACCTGTTCTCCGCGATGCGGGCGACCCTCAGCGCGGACCGCGCCCGCGAGCACCTGGAGGCACACAACCGGGACGAGACGGTCACCCATCACCACCTGCGGGCCGAGCAGGTCGTGGACTGGGCCACCCGGGGCGGGGCCAAGGCCCTGGGGATGGACTCGCTGGTCGGGAGCCTGGAGCCGGGCAAAAAGGCCGATGTCGTCCTGATCAAGAACGACGCATCGCCGGTCATGTTCCCGCTGCTCAACCCCTACGGGCACGTCGTGTTCCAGGCCCAGCGGGGCGACGTCCACACGGTCGTGGTCAATGGCCGGGTGGTCAAGCACGACCACGGCCTGGTAGGGGTGGATCTTGGTGCCGCGCGGCGAGAGATCGAGCGGACGGTCGACTACCTGAGGGGCGAGCTCGGCCCGGAGGCATGGACGGCTGGCATGCACCCGGACATCCCGGAGACGAGGGTTCTCGACAACCCGTACACGTACACCTACACGGAGGATCTGACGGATTGACGCCCGTGCCGACGCCAGCGCCGGAGCCGGCGATGCGGGCGGCGGTGCTGCGCCATCACGGGGAACCGCCCGAGTTCGGCTGGCATCCGGCGCCGCACCACACGGCCGGCCGCGTGCTGATCAAGGTGACCGCCGCCCCGGTCAATCCGCTCGACCTGCTATGCGCTTCTGGGACGTCTTACTTCGGGGCACCCGCGGTGCCGTACGTTCCCGGCACCCAGGGGGTGGGCGTCGTCGCCGGGGCCGGTGCGGCTGGCGGGTCTGGTGCGGCTGGCGGGCTGGCGGCGGGGCAGCGGGTCTGGTTCAGCTGCGACGCGGGCATGGCACCAGGCGACGGCTCGATGGCGGAGCTGTGCCTGGCGGATGAGTCCGCCGTGCTACCGCTCCCTGACGGGGTCAGCGACGACCTGTGCGCGGCGCTGGGCCTATCTGCGATAGCGGCCTGGCTGGCCCTGGCCTGGCGCGGTGGCCTTCGACCCGGTGAGCACGTGCTTGTGCTCGGCGCCAGCGGCACCGTGGGCCAGGTCGGTATCCAGGCCGCGCGCCTGCTCGGGGCCGGCCGGGTGGTGGCGGCGTGCCGCGACGCGAGCGGCCGCGCCCGCGCCGCTGACCTAGGTGCCGACGCCGTCGCCGACCTATCGGGGGAGGGCTCGGACGAGATCGCCAGGCGGCTGGCCGAGGCGACCGGTGGGCGCGCCGACCTGGTGCTTGACCCGGTGTGGGGCCGGCCGGCCGAAGCCGCGCTGCGCATCTTGTCGCCCGGGGGCAGGCTGGTCAACCTGGGTTCCTCGGCCGGCCCGGCGGCTAGCCTCGGATCGGCCGCGCTGCGCAGCGGCATGATCTCGGTACTCGGATACACCAATGCCGCGGTCAGCCCCGAGCGCAGGGCGGCGGCGTTGCGGGAGATCCTCACCCATGCCAGCGCCGGCCGGCTCACCGCGGACAGGCACGCGATGCCGCTTGCGTCGGTCGCCGACGGCTGGTCGCGCTGCGGCAAGCCGCCCTACCGCCGGGTCGTGCTGATGCCGGCCTGATCAGGCGTTCTTGTACGGGTAGAACTGAGAGTGGTCGCCAGCCTCCCAGGCCGCGCGAAGGTCGGCGGCGCCCAGGTCCCAGTCCGGCCGGACCTGCCGAGTCACCTCGCGCAGGTCGCGGCGGAGGTCCTCCATCGACGGCCTGCCCCAGAACCAGTAGCCGTTGTAGACGCTGTAGATGACCAGGCCCGGCTTGAGCACCAGCGTGTGCGGGATCATCGGGTCGTGGTGCGGGTCGGTGTATTCGGCGATGTCCAGGTCCTTCTGCACGTGGCGGCCTGGGTCGGACAGGAACGTCCACTGCGCGCCGACCGAAGCGCGGAACTCGTTGGTCTCGATGATGTTGTCAGTAGAAATAGTGACTAGCTGGGTGTAAGCCACCGCAAGCTTCGGGTAGTTGGCGACCAGTTCGATGTGCTGCTGGTGGTCCTTCGGGCAGTAGCCGCCGCGTGAGAGCACCAGGATCATCGGGTCGATCCCTTGCAGCTCGCTCAGCCGCCGCCTGGCCTTGGCGTGGTCGGTCAGCTCGTAGTCGGGGAATACCCCGCCCGGTGCGATGTCAGGGCGCATGAGTCCGCTCCTAGCTCGGTGATGTCGACGGTACCCGAGGCCTAACTCCCGCTGGCGCCCTGGTCGGTCAGCATCGCCGAGCGCCATCGCGATGGCGGCGCCGAGCGCCCTGGCGACGGGCGGGGGGAAGGCGTTGCCAACCTGCCGGTAGGCGGCGGTCTTGCGCCCGGCGATCTGCCAGTCATCGGGAAAGCCCTGGAGCCTGGCGACCATGCGAACGGTCAGCTTCGGCATCGCATCGGCTGGATGGTCCTGGCCGGGGGCCTGGTCGGCGATGCCGAGGCCGTCGACGCCGAGTTCCCGCCAGGCGGCCCGTGCGCGGGTCGGGCCGAGGTCGGGCCCGCCGTGCTTCTTGCTGCCGCCGACGATCGTCGGCGCTATCGCGTCCGCCCCGGCCGCCCACCCTGTGGCGCCTGGCCATCCTCGCGCGCCCATCAGCCCGGCCAGTGCCTCGCCAACGGTCGGCGGCAGGCCGGGCAGGGGCTGCGGCCAGCGGAAGGAGCTGGCCCACGGCTCGCGTACGGCGACGAGCACGAACCGGGGCCGTAGCTGGGGGACGCCGTGGTCGCGCGCGTTGACCAGGTTCCACCATGTCTGGTACCCGAGGTCGCGCAGCCTGGCGAGTACCTGGGCGCGGTAGCCGCAGAACCGGGCGGTGGCCAGGCCGCGGACGTTCTCAAGCAGCACGGCGCGGGGGCGGATATCCTGGGTCAGGCGCAGGGCCTCGGGGAACAGGTCCCGGTCGTCCCCGGAGCCGAGCTGCTTGCCTGCGATCGAGAACGGCGGGCACGGCACCCCCCCGGCCAGCAAGTCCACCCCGGCGAACGCGTGGCCGTCGATGTTGGCCACGTCATCTTCGATGATCTTCCACTCCCCGCCGCGGTTGCGGCGCAAGGTCTCGCACGCGTCCGGGTCGATCTCGATCGCGGCTTCGTGCCCGAACCCGGCCTGCTCCAGGCCGAGGGCCTGGCCACCCGCGCCGGCACAGATCTCGACCGAAGTCAGCTCGCTCACCCGATTGCCTTCCGCGCCCGGCGTCAACTCAGATTGTGCCCGCAGCAGCTGAGCGCCAGCAGGACACCACGCCGGAGCGGACGTTCCGATTCAACTGGCCAGTTAACTGGCCAGTTAAGGAGTAAAGATGGAAGACCGCCATGACGAGGTTCGGCTTGAGGGCGGCAATGTGGGCGGTGCGGTCCGGGTCGGGGCCACCGTCCGCCGGCCGGTCGGACCCTGGACTCCAGCGGTGCACGCGCTGCTCGGTCACCTGGCCGGGCGGCTGTCGCGCATTCCGGCTGTGCTCGGCCACGACGACCAGGGCAGGGAGATCTTGTCGTACCTGCCCGGCCGCGTCGTCGACGTCAACACCGAGCAGCTCAGCCTCGGGCAGATCGACTCGTTGGTCCGGTGGACGCGCTCGCTCCATGCTGCCGTGGCCGGCTTCTCCCACCCAGGACCTTGGCGCTACTTCCCCGTGGCGCACGCCACGCTGATCGGCCACAACGACATCGCGCCGTACAACGTGTGCTTCGACGGCGACGAGCTCGCCGGGGTGTTCGACTGGGACCTGGCCGGCCCCTCGACGCCGCTGCTCGAGCTCGCCTTCATCGCCTGGAACTGCGTGCCGCTCTGGTGCGACATAGGCGCCAAGGATGCGGCCGAGCGGCTGGAGGCGATAGCGGACGCCTACGGTGGCCCCGATGCCAGCGCGATCCTGCTCGCGGTCCCAGCCAGGATCCAGGCCATGCTCGACTGGATCCTGGTCGCGGCGGCCGCAGGCGACGAGGGCATGGCGAACCTCATGAAGGCCGGCGAGCCAGACCGCTCGGCAAGCTCGCTCAAGGGCTTGGTCGAGCGCATCCCGGCCATCAGCCGGCTTCTAGCTTGCCTGCGCTTACGTCGAGCATCAGGATCGTCGCCAGGAGGTCATCGGCCAGGCCGGGCAACTCGTCGATGCGGTCGGCGAGGATTCTGCTGAGCACGACTTCGTGTATGCCGCCGACGATCGTCTCCGCCGCCAGCGATGCGCGCCGGCAGCCGGGGATGAGCTCGTGGATGTTGTCCTCGATGATCTCGGCGAACATCCGCATCGCCTCGTTTCGCTTGGCCGTCGCGCGCGGCCCGGCTGCGAGGACTTCCACGATGCACATCCGTGCCATGTCAGGCTCACTGGCTATGAACTGCATGTACCCCCTGATGCCTGCGCGCAGCCGCTCCCGCACGGTCCTCTCCCCGAGATACGCGCTCCGGATGTGGCTCGCCTGCTGGCGAACGGCGGCGTCGTAGGCGGCGAGGAAGGCGTCTTCCTTGTTCTTGAAGTGCTCGTAGAAGGTTCGCCGCGACACTCCCGCGCGTGCGATGATCGCTTCCACGCTCATCTCCGCGTAGCCAAGCTGGGCCGCGGCCCAGGCGACAGCGGCCAGGATGCGCTCATGCTGGTTGGCTGCGACAAAGCTGGGCAGCAGCCCGTGCCGGCCGCTCGGCAGCTGATGCGGACTGCGCCTGAGGTCGCGGGCAGGCTCGTCTTGGTCGTAGCCCAGGCTACTCGGCTTAGTCACTGCCACCTCGCTGTAGGCGGTCGGCAACTCCCTGGCGCTCATGACTAATCGTATTACGGCCTCGTTCCTGCTAGCCCGGCCGCTGAGATCCAGGCCAGCGAGCCACCGCTCAGCCACCAGGACCAGTCGCGATCTGCTGAAGGGAACGCGAGTAAGGGCTTCGCGGTCGCGGGGTATTGACGCAGCCGATACGGGAGCATTAGGTTCTGATAATCCAGACACATCAACGTTTCTCATACTTCCCGTAGGGCGAGATCAGATGGGTGACAAGGCAAAGGAGGACTGATGAAAGCGTCCAGTCAGTGGGTCCGCCGCGCGTTCTTGTGGAGCGGGGCGGGAGCTACCGCCGCTGCGATGATCGTCGCCGGGTCGTCAGCGCAAGCCGCGCACACGAGCCCGCACGCGAGTCCCAGTCACTCGCGCGTGGCCGCCGATCAGACGGGGCCGGGCTACCCGCAGCCAGGAGGCATCTACAAGCCGTTCACCAACTGCCCGCTGCTGAATCCCCTGTTGCGGGAGTCGACTGGCGGCGATCCAGTGGGGTGCGTCGCCGGAGAAGCTGACGCGGGGTCAATCAAGATCGGGAACATCACGACAAAGATCACCCACCCGGTGATCGCGCAATTCGGCATCTGGGATCCGGTGAACGCCGCGCCAAGCCCGTTCACTGGCGGGATCCTGCCGCCACCGAATGGCCTTGCCGCGCAACTGGTCAACTCACCCGAGCTCGTTCCTGGCGGCCTGCTCAAGGCGCTGGGGTGCCCGAGCAGCAAGCGCGGCGTCGAGCGCCTTTGCCGCGAGGCCAAGCGCCTAGGCGGGAAGTATCTCCGCGTCTTCGCCATGGCGCAGTCCGCCGGTCCGATCACGAACTTCGAGCTCACCACGTGGACGCAGCCGCTGAAGTTCAAGCTGATGAACCCGCTGCTTGGCTCGTATTGTTACATCGGGTCGAACGACAACCCGGTCGCGGTCAATCCCGTGTTGTCAGGCAATTTGACTGTCAAGCTGGATCCGAACCCCAAGCTCCACCCGAAAACCGGTGTCATCGCGGTCAAGAAGGCGGTAGCCACCGACACCACCTTCACCGCGCCCGGCGTCACCGGCTGCGGTCCAGGCGGTTCGGCCAACATCGCGATCGATGAGGCGATCGACACCTCAGTCGGCCTGCCATCGGCGTCTGGCAGCAACAGCCTCACCCTCGAGGGCACCTTCTACCTCGGCATCTGCTCTGCGTCGGAGAACCAGGCGAGAATCTTGCTGTCCGCGTTCAAGGCGAGCGCGGGGAAGCAGGCGAGCCAGGAAGCCGGCCGCCGCCTCAGCTTCGCCGACCTGCGTGACTGGCGTTCCTGGTTCAGGTAGCCACATCACAGGTTGGCGACCGGACCAGATCCGTGGCCAACCTGATCACCTTGACCGCCTGAGAACGCAGTCACAATGCGAAGGGCCGCGCGGTACCACGCGCGGCCCTTCGCTTGCGCCGCCATAGCTTGACTTGAAGTGCGGTTGAAGTCGCAGTCTGATCAGGCTGGACGATGGAGCGGGAGGCGGGATGGATGAGCAAGCACTGGCCGGCTACCTGACGCGGATCGGCGTCAGCCGGCCACGGCTGGTTGACGCAGGCGCGCTGGCCGACCTGCACCGTGCCCATCTGCTAACGGTGCCGTTCGAGAACCTGAGCATTCACCTGGCTGAGCACATCTCACTGGCCGAAGGCGATCTGCTGGCCAAGATCGTGACCAGCCACCGCGGCGGTTTCTGCTACGAGCTCAACGGGTTGTTCGCGCTGCTGCTCGAGGCGCTCGGCGCCGAGGTCACGCGGGTCGCCGCGCGTGTCTATGGTGACGGCGGGCTCGGCCCTCCGTTCGATCACCTGGCGCTCATCGTCCGAACACAGGACGGCAGCGGGCCCTGGCTGGCCGACGTCGGCTTCGGCAGCCACAGCGACTACCCGCTGCTCTTGGACAGCAAGGACGTCCAGGATGACCCGGCCGGGCGCTTCCTGGTAGCCGATGCCAGCCACGCAGACGTCGACGTGCTCAAGGACGGGAAGCCGCAGTACCGCATCGAGCGACGCCCGCGAGACCTTGCCGACTTCATCCCCACCTGCTGGTGGCAGCAGACCTCCCCGCAGTCCCACTTCACCAAGCAGCCCGTATGCTCGCGGCTCTGCGAGTCGGGCCGGATCACGATCAGCGGCCGGACCCTGATCCAGGCCATTTCCGGGCAGCGGACCGAGCGAGAATTGCCGACCGACGCGGCCGTGCTAGCCGCTTACCTGGACCATTTCGGGATCGCGCTCGACCGCGTTCCGCTGGCACCAGCCGCTCGCCGGCCGGCCAGCCCGGGCTAACCGAACTCAGCGTTCCGCGGCCGATGGCACCTCGCGCCGCGAGCTCACTTCGAACTCACACGTAATTCTCGCGATAGCTCAAGGTCCGCCCGCCATGCTGGCCGATTGCGGCGGCTGCACTCCGGATCGCGCGCAAGGGACCGGAATACCGCCGCTGACGTGCAACCGACTAGGAAAGGTGCCCTGCGTGTCCGATCTGACAAGCACATCGCGGTCGGCGACCGACGCGGTCCCTGACGCGCAGCCAAGTGCTACTACCGAGGCGGCCGCCGTGGGCGCTCGCCGGTTCCGGCCGTTGATCGGGCGGCGGACCGCCGCCGGGATATCTGTCGCCGGCCTCGTCGCGGCCGCGATCCTCACCAGCGTCGCGAGCAGCGCCCCGGCGTCGGCCGCTGCCGGGTCGCCCGGCCTGCCGTCCGGCCAGACCACCGTGTCGCAGACCACGTCGTCGTCGGCCGGGACCATGACGATCCAGGTCACGGACCACCGGGGGCGGCACGGGCTGAAGGTGGCCTCGGTGACTTACTCGGTAAGCTCTGCCGCCGCCATCAAGAGCCCGACGCTGACCTTCGTCTTCTCCCCGTCTGGCCCGCTGCTCATCCCGCCAGTGCCCGTGCGGAAGCTGCACCGACTGCCCACGCGGAAGCTGCACCGAGTGCTCCCGCGGAAGCTGCCGCTGCGGGTCCTGGTGTTCACAGTCAACTTGAAGGGACCGCAGACCAGCTTCAGCGGGGCGTTGCCCGCGAAGGAGATCGCCGCCTTGAACCAGCACGGAGGGCTGCCTGGTGGTTACACGCTGACAGTGAACCTGGGCAACATCATCAAGAAGACCAAGCGGGGGATTGCGGCACGCATCCTGATGCAGGAGGGCCTTGTCCTCAACCCGGTGGGCATCTTCGTTAAGCTCGTGCACCGCTAGCCAGGTCCGCTGCCTGGCTCGCGGCTAGCTCGCGACGACGATCACGGCCGACCAGACCAGGTGCCGCTGGGCCA
>JASIBM010000328.1 GCA_030045175.1 Streptosporangiaceae bacterium
AGCAAGACGGCTGTTCCTGACATGTCGAGGATCTCGTGCCGCAGCTTGCGCAGCGCGCGC
Source organism: Streptosporangiaceae bacterium (assembly GCA_030045175.1). Taxonomy (GTDB): domain Bacteria; phylum Actinomycetota; class Actinomycetes; order Streptosporangiales; family Streptosporangiaceae; genus Chersky-822. The sequence goes on from JASIBM010000328.1 coordinate 61, forward strand.
TCGGCGGGCGCGCTGGCCGGCAGGGCTGCCGCCGAGTTCTGCAGGTAGATCGCGCCGAGGCTCTTCAGCCTGCGCCAGACGGCAGCCCTGAGCCTGGTCGGCTCCGTGGGCACGCGATAGATGAGCAGCAACCACCCGCCCCCTGTGCCCGGGCCCGCCGACTCCACGCGGCCATTGTCCCAGGTTCCGCGGGCGCTCAGGGGCCGGCGAACCAGGCCGCCATCAGCGGCCGGCCTGGGTGCCCTGGTCACTCCTGGCAGGCAATGTCGCCAGATAGCAGAATCGCCAGATAGCAGAAGTCAGGCAATCAGCTGTCGGGCGGGCAGCCTGGTCTCCTCCGCCGTCCCATCGTCGTGGCGCTCCACGAGGTAGCCGCCGGCCTCGGCCCGGTCGGTCACGATCTCGTGCAGCGAGTCGTCAGCGAAGTGAGCCGCCGCGCCGTCGTCACATGCGATTCCGGCCGGGAGCGTCCCGGCCGCTATCAGCGACTGGAAGAGCGGCCGCCGCAGCGGCTCCGAGTCGTAGTGCGGGCAGTAGCTGCCTTCGAGCAGCCCGAGTCCGTCGGTGAACGGCCGTAGCTGCGGGCCGAAGGAGTCCGTCGTCCCGCCGAGGAACCAGCAGATCGCGCCCGCGCTGACGCCGCTCAGCACGATCCCGGCCTGCCAGGCGCTCCGCATGACCGCGTCGAGGCCGTGGACGCGCCAGACCGCCAGCATGTTGGCCACGCTGCCGCCACCGACGAAGATGACGTCCTGGGAGAGCAGCAAGTCGGACGGGTCGCTTACGTTCGGCATCGGGAACAGCGCCAGGTGGTTGACCAGGCCGCGAAGCGGAGCCAGCCGGCGGTACATCCGCAGGTACATGCCCGGATCATCGGCGAAGGCTGTGTTAATAATGCAGATCTTGGGCTCTTTCGCGCCAGATAGCCGCGCCGCGTGGGATAGCAGCAGCGGTACGCCGTCGCGGCTGGACCCGGCCTCGTCGGAGCCAGCCAGCCCTCCTATCGCCAGCACGTGCCGGCGTCCATCGGCAGCCACGGGCACACGCTATCGTGACGTGGCGATCGCCCGGTGCCGGGGCTGGCAAGATGCGCGTGATGTGCAATAATGGCCGCATTATTGATAATATAGACATTATGCCAAGAGCGGAAATAAGCATGGTGCGCCTGGGTTTACCCTTGAATCATGGCGGAGTGGTGGTCAATCGAGGTATTTGACTCCCGGCTGCAGGCGGCATTGCTGTGGGCGGACTCCTATCGGTCCGCGCTGGTGGAGACCGCGATCACCAGCGGCGCGCTCGAGTGGTCCTGGGTCAACCACAATCACGGCATCGTGTTCGAGGTGTGCTTCCCCGATGAGGCCAGGTGGGAGGCGTTCCGCGCGCTCCCTGGCGTGCGCGCCGCGCTCGATGCCGCACCCGATCCCGTCAACGGCGTGCTTGTCTATCGCGGTCGCGGCGGCGGCGCTGGCGCGGGGCGCCCGCGCAGGCCACGCCCGTCGGCAGGGGCTGGCGCGATAGCGCTGAGCGAGCCTGAGGAGGAGCGCCGCCTCGACCTGACCGCGGCAGAAAGGTCACTCGAGCCCGTCGATCTGTGACCACCTGGTCTGGTCCAGGCCTGGCACGGTGCAGGATGTGAGGATGAGTACCACAGCCTCGGCCGGCGAGATGGTGTCGGCCATCGAGCGGAGCGGCTACTACCCAGGGCTCGTCGCTGACGCGGTGTGCTCGGCGGTCGGCACTGAGCAGGTCGTCTCTTACTTCGTCCATCACGACGCGCACTTCGATCCCGGCATGGAGGTGCGCAGGCACATGACCGTGCTCGCGCTGACGCCGACCAGGCTCGTCTACTCCCATACCGACGAGTACCCGGCCGACGAGAGCCAGCCGGACTCGAGGCCGCTGGCCGAGACGTCCACCGAGGCGATCAGGTGCTCGAGGATCTCGTCCGTCGCGCTCACCAAGGTGATCCCCGACCCGGCCAGCTACGAGCCCGGCGTCACGATGCCGTCCGAGATCGTGCTGACGATCAGCTGGAACTCGCTGCGTCACGTCGAGCTCGAGCCCGCGCACTGCGGCGACGAGTCGTGCGACGCCGATCACGGGTACACCGGCGCGATCACGTCGGACGACGTGACCTTGCGGGTCAGCGAGGCGGCCGACGGCGCCGAGGCGATCACGCAGGTGCTGGACTTCGCCCGAGCCTTGACGGCGGCCTCGAGCGCGCCATGACGACCGAGACGGTCGAGCCCACGCTGCCGCGCTACGCCCAGTCCTCGCTTGACGCGCTCGCAACCTCGGTGCTCGCTTCGCTCGGGGTGCCTGGCGAGGCGAACCCGCTGCGGCTGGCGCCTGCCGGGCGGGTGTGCCTGCTGCTTGTCGACGGCCTCGGCTGGGAGTTGCTGCGGGCGAACCAGGCGGCGGCCCAGTTCATGTCCGAGCTGGCGGCCACCGGGACGCCGCTGACCGCAGGCTTCCCCGCCACGACCGCCACCAGCCTCGGAACACTGGGGACCGGCCGGCCGCCTGGGCAGCACGGGATGCTCGGGTACCAGGTGATCGTTCCCGGGCGAGGGACGTTGCTTAACGCGCTGCGCTGGGACCGCGCTATCGACCCGCAGGCGTGGCAGCCGGGCTCGACCACGTTCGAGCGCGCGGTGCGGGCGGGCGTCAAGGTGGCCAGGATATCGGCGAGCCAGCTACAGACGTCGGGCCTGTCGACCGCGGCGCTTCGGGGCGGCGAGTTCGTGGGCGCCGACACGATCGGCGCGCTCGTCTCGCGCGCCGCCGCGGTGCTGGCGGCCGAGCCGCCGGTGCTCGCGATGGTGTATTACGGCCACCTCGACTCCACCGGGCACGTGCTCGGGTGCACATCGGACGCGTGGCGGTATGAGCTCGCGCACGTCGACAAGCTGGCCGAGCAGCTAGCCGAGGCGCTGCCGCGCGGCTCGGTGCTGCACGTCACCGCCGACCACGGCATGGTCGACGTGCCGCCGGGGGAGCGTATCGACGCGGACGCGGTGCCCGGGTTGCGGGACGGTGTCGGGCTGCTCGGGGGTGAGCCACGGGCGCGGCACGTCTATTGCCGGGCCGGGGCCGCCGGCGACGTGCTCGCCACCTGGCGGACCTTGCTCGGCGGCAGGGCGTGGGTGGTCAGCAGGGAGCAGGCGGTGGCCGACGGATGGTTCGGCCCGGTCGATGACCGGTGCGCCGCCAGGATCGGCGATGTCATCGCTGCGCCGTCTGGCTCGTGGGCGATCGTGGCCACCAAGGCCGAGCCGCATGAATCCGCGCTGATCGGGATGCACGGCTCGCTGACACCGGCTGACCAGCTCGTGCCGCTGCTGACCCTGTCGGCCGGCTGACTCCAGCTGATTGCGGCTGAAGCTGATGGCAGCTGAAGCTGATTGCGGCTGAAGCTGGCGTTCTCCGGGCCTCGCGGCCGGGGTCGGGGTGTTTGTCCACAGGCAAGGTCGGGAAGCCCGTCGCAGCGCACTTAGTTATCCACAAGTTCTCCACAGTGCGGCGAGCTGTGGGCGCCAGTGCGCCGGTGCAGGTTGACAGAATCTTCCAACCGTGGTACAGCGCGAGCGTCTTAGCTGATGTCAGTTGCTATCACCAAGGGAGAGATTCTGATGAAACTGACTCAGCTTGCCGCACGCAAGATCATGACAACGGCCGCTGTCGGCAGCGCGGAGTCTCGGGCGGCCGGCCGCGTGAGGCCTGCCACGGTAGTGGTGAGCGGCATTACCTTGCTGCTTGGCTTGACCGGGATGGTCAGCGCCACCGCTCAGGCCAGCCAGCCGGCTACCGCATCGGCCCGCACCTGGACCACCCAGGCGACGCCGAATCAGCCCGGCGCCGGGATCAACGACCTGGGATCGGTGTCGTGCACGTCGCCGAGCGCGTGCACGGCCGTCGGCACCTACGCGGATACTCTTTCCAGCCCGATCGGGGCCCTGGCGGAGCGGTGGAACGGCCAGACCTGGGGGCTCCAGGCTCCGGCCAAGCCCAAGGGCGCCACCGCCACCGAGCTCTTCGGGGTGTCCTGCGCCGCGGCGAACGCCTGCACCGCCGTCGGCGTCGTTGCCTACAAGACCCATAGCGGGATTCTGGCCGAGGCCTGGAACGGCAAGAGCTGGCGAGTCCAGGCCACTCCTCGCATCAAGGGCGTGACCGCCGGCGCGCTTTACTCGGTCTCCTGCACGTCCGCGAGCGCATGCACCGCCGTCGGCCAGTACCAGGGCGCCGTGGCCGAACGGTGGAACGGCAAGACCTGGAGCATTCAGGCCATACCGCACCCCGCCAAGCTCACCTGGTTCTTCGGGGTGTCGTGCTCCACCGC
>JASIBM010000329.1 GCA_030045175.1 Streptosporangiaceae bacterium
GGACCTGCTGTTCAGCCTGGTCAAGTCGCCGATACTGAGCTGCCGGGTGCGGTGGACGCCGGGGACGCTGGTGTTCTGGGACAACCGCTGCACGCAGCACCACGCGGTCTGGGACTACTTCCCGCACTCTCGCTATGGCGAGCGCGTGACGATCAACGGAACCAGGCCACAGGCATAGCCCACCGCGCCTGGCCATCCCCGATGATCAGGCGGATCGCCTGGCAGCCGGTCCGCACGGTCGGGTTCGCCGGGCTGCGGCGGCCGGCCTGGCCGGGCCTGGCCGGACGAGATCTCGTCCCATGGGTCACTTAATCACCTCACGTCACCGATCATGATCGTTCTCGCTGGATGAATGGCGGATCGGTCCGGTCCGGCCGGGTCGATGGCACATTGACCAGGTGGGCGGCGGCGCGGCGGGACGGGGCGGGGCGGAACGGGGCGGGACGGGGCGGAGCGAAAGGGGCGATAGTGATTAAACGGGCGGGTCTGCGTCGCGTGACGAGCCACCGGAACGAAGAACTGCTTCTGGCGATCGAGCACCTGCGGCCGCGCGAGCACCTGGGCAGCGCCCCGGGTGCCCGCAGTCCCGGCCCGGAGACGACTGAGCCGCCCCGCAGCGGGACGGCTCAGGCGGTGGCTGCTAAAGAAGGGCTCGTTTAACAGTCGTCCTCGTTACTGGTGACCTGATAATAATTGTAATCCACCTTGAGGGTGCCGCTATCGCCGCTAACTGGATTGAAACAGAGCTTGGTGCCGGTCAGGTCTCCGGTGAACAACCACAACCTGGTCCCGCATCCGTTGAAGACGTACACAGGAGAGAAGGGCATCTTGCCGCTGGTCGGAGCGCAGCCTGAGTCGAGCCCGGTCGCATCACTGCAGCCAGCCTTGTAAATGGTGACTTCGACGCCGCCACTGTCGCTTCCTGGCACTGCGGGCCGAATCCCGGCCGGCTGTGCGCCCGCGCTGCGTGGCACCCGCCCCGCAACCCGGCCTTCATTCCTGCGCGGTCATCTCCGGTGCGGTCATCTCCGGTGCGGTCACGGGCGAGGACGTGAGCGCTGGCCGGGCATCCCCTGGCTTTCCGAGCGCCCTGACCCGGCCAAATACCATCGGCGTGGCGGAGATGGCGAAGCAGGCCGTGCCGATGGCGACGCCGGTCCTGCTCCCCAGCGTGTCGCCGAGCACTCCGCCAACCGCACTGCCGAACGGGATCACGCCGAAAATGATCACCCGGTAGCTGCCCATGGACCGCGCCAGCGCGCCCACGCCCACCACAGCCTGACGCAGCGTAGTCGACAAGACGTTGGCAGCGCCGACGCCGATGCCGGCTACCACCTCGACCGCCGCGATCGCGTAGCCGAGCGCGTTACCGTGCAGTGGCAGCGCCGCGAGCACTAGCGGCACGCCGGTGAACAGCACCAGCGCGTAAAGGTAGGCCCTGCCGTAGCCGACGCGAGCCGATACCCGCAGCACCGCCATCGTGCCAAGGAACGCGCCAGCGCCTGCCGCGGAGAGCGCGACACCGTAGACACCGACCCCGACGTGCCGTTCCTTCACCACCCAGACAACCAGGTTGACCATGACGATCTGGTAAGCGACGTTGTACATCGCGGCGTGGGCGGTCAGCGAGCGCAGGTACGGGTTGCCGAGCAGGCTGCGGATTCCGCCGAAGATTCCTGACCTCCCGGCATCCTCAGGAACCGGCCGCGGCTCGCCGCGACCGCCCGCCGCCACTCCGAGGATGCTGGCGAGGTAACTCAGCGCGTTGGCGATGACCGCGAGAGGCGGGCCAGCGACCTGGACTATGATGCCCGCCAGCCCTGGCCCGCCTACCTGAGCGACCGTGGTCGAGCCCTGCATGGCCTGGTTGGCGCCTGGCAGGTCGGCCGCGTCCACCAGCGTGGGAATGTAGGCGAAGCTCGCCACGTCAAACAGCGCGCTCGCCGCTCCGACCACGAACGCGACCGCGCAGAGCAGGTCAATGGACAAGAAGCCGAGCCCGTAGGACAGCGGCACGACCGCGAGCACGACCGCGCGCAGGATGTCGGCGCCGATCATGGCCGGCCGGCGCCGGCGGGACTCCAGCCAGTGCCCGGCGAGCAGCGGCGCGATCACATTGGGCAGGTATGACGCGGTCGCGACGGCGCCTACCGCGCCCGCGCCCGCGTGCAGCGTTAACGCCGCGACCAGGGGCAGCGCGAAGGCCGTGACCTGGGTACCGAACACCGAGACGGTCTCACCCATCCAGAACCATCGGAAGTCACGGTGCCTGGCAAGCAGCGCCCGGCGGGTCTTCGGCTCGGCCTGGCTGGCCAGCCTTGCACCGGAGCGTTTGCGCATTGGCTCACCCTAGTTCACGACGCTGGTCAGCAGCAGCTAAGAAACTGATCAAGAACGCGGACGCCGAAGCGCAGTGATTCGACCGGCACCCGTTCGTCGACGCCGTGGAACATGCTGGCGAAGTCGAGGCCGGCGGGCAGCCGCAACGGCGCGAATCCGAAGCACCTGATGCCGAGGCAGGAAAACGACTTGGCGTCCGTCGCGGCTGACACGCAGTACGGCGCGATCCGCGCGGCGGGATCATGGGCCAGCAGGGCAGCCGACATGGCCGCGCACAGGTCGCCGTCGAAGGTGGTCTCGACCGCGGGCTCGTAGTGCTCGGTCTCCCGGCTAACCGCCGGGCCAAGCAACTCGTCAAGCTCGGCAAAGAACTCCTCCTCATGGCCCGGCACGAACCGCCCGTCCACGTGCGCGACGGCCGTCTGGGGCACGACGTTCACCTTGTAACCGGCCGTGAGCATGGTCGGGTTCGCGGTGTTGGTCAGCGTCGCGGCCGTCATCTTGGCGGTCGGGCCGAGGCGGCGCATGGCCTCGTCCCAGTTCTCCGGCACCGCTTCGATGCCGAGCACATCGCAGACCTCGGTCAGGAACGCTCGTACCGTCGGCGTGAGTAGCGCGCGCCACTTGTGCCCGCCGATCCTCGCCACCGTGCCGGCCAGGGCGGTGACGGCGTTGTCCCGGTGGATCATCGAGCCGTGCCCGGCCGTGCCACGCGCCGTCAGCCGCAGCCAGGCCAGGCCCTTCTCCGCGGTCTGGATGAGATAAAGCCGCTGCCCGGCTACCGTCGTGCTGAAGCCGCCGACCTCCCCGATCGCCTCGGTGACGCCGTCGAAGAGCTCGGGATGGGCATCGACGAGCCACCGCGCGCCCAGGTCGCTGCCCGCCTCCTCGTCAGCCACGAACGCGAGCACGACATCGCGGGCCGGCGGGCGTTCCTCTCGCAGTCGCTGCCTGATCACCGTGATGACCATGGCGTCCATGTTCTTCATGTCCACCGCGCCGCGACCCCAGACGCAGCCTCCGCTCACCTCGCCGGAAAGCGGATGCACCCGCCAGTCCCCCGGGTCAGCGGGCACGACGTCAAGGTGGCCGTGGATGAGCAAGGCCGGCCTGGACGGGTCGGCTCCGGCGACCCTGGTGATCACGCTTGCCCGCCCTGGCCGGGGCTCCAAGATCACCGGCTCCAGCCCGGCGCCCGCGAGCAACGAGGCCACGTGCTCGGCTGCGGCCCGCTCGCCAGGCCCGCGATCGTCACCCGAATTCGTGGTGTCAATCCTGATCAGGTCGCTTGTTAACGCGACAACCTCGTCGGCCGCGCTAGTGCTTAGCTCCGCATTGCCAGCCATTTGCTCATTGTCGCATCAGATAGCGCGAGATACTATCTCTGGTGACGTCCGGCGGAGCACCTAATTGGGGAGTTGCCCTGTTGTGTCGCTAAGGCTGGCGGTCATGACCGGGAGCCGGCTGAGCTGGCCACTCGCCGCGCAGGTCGCGGAGCTGACCCGGGCCGCCTACGCCGGCTCTGACCCGCTGCCTGGCCTGCCCGCCCCCGACGGGGCGAGCGAGGACGCGCGGTCGGTCGCGGCGTTCGCCACCCAGGGCGGCAGCATCTGGGTCGCCAGGGATGCGGCGGGCAAGCCGGTCGGCGCGCTCCGCGCCGGGCGCTGCGACGATGGTGCCTTATTCGTGTCACGGGTGGCTGTCGCCCCTGCCTGGCGCAAGCTTGGTGTCGGCCGCTGGCTGCTCGCGGCCGTCGAGGACCAGGCGGCGGCCGATGAGGAGCCGGTGATCCGCCTCGACGCGGTCGTAGAAAGGTGCGTGCCGCCTTACTACGCGAGACTCGGCTACCACGTCGCCGCGCACCATCTGGCGCTGGACGACAAGCTGCTCACCGAGGTCGCCATGGAACGGGATCCGCGTGCTGCCCGCCGCGCGCAGCGCCCCTATCCCCTAAGGCGAATCGATGCGCACGTCACCGGCACGCTGACCTGGTTCCTGCTGACCGACGGGCTAGCCGCGGTGTCCCGCGATGGGACCCACAGCCTGGCATCCGCGGTCGCGCACGGCTTGCGCGTGCTCGGCGATCGCGACGCGCTGCTGGCCGGCGTCGATACCTGGCGCGGCCACGACGGTGAACTCGGCGGGCTGCTCGCTGGGCTGCCAGGCGCCGCGAGCTGCCCGGGCGGAATGACATGCCGCGGCCTCGGGCCGCGCCACGCGGTGCCACTGCACCTGATGCCGAGGGCCGGCCACCGTGACCTCTGGGCGGCGTTGCGGCCCTTCCCCGGCGCCGAGCCATCCGCCTGGCAACTGGCCGGGCAGGACTGATTCCACCGCAGGACGGCGACGGGCGGGCGCCTGCCGCCTCAGCCGATCGTGCCTGTGAACACGACCTTCGCCGGGCCTGACAAGGTCAGGACGTCGAAGGGCGGCCGGTTCCCCGCGAGGCGCACCCGTAGCTCGCCGCCGCGATTGTGCACGGGCACCACCTCGCCGATCGGCAGGCCGAGGTGGTGCGCGGCCACGACGGCGGCAACCGCGCCGCTGCCGCATGACAGCGTCTCCGCTTCGTTGCCTCGCTCGTAGGTGCGAACCTTAAGGCCGCCGGGCAGCGACTGGGCAAAGGTCACGCTGACGCCCCCGGTTCCGAACCTGGGATGATGCCTGATCATCTGACCAAGCCTGGCGACATCGACCGCATCGACGTCGGGCACGAACGCGACCGCGTACTCCGTCCCCGTGTCCAGCGCGTAGTAGTCAAGCCCCGCCAGCGAGACCGGCCCGATCACCTCCTTGGGCTGCGGTGACGTCATCTCGACCAGGTCGTCGTTCAGCCACGCGGACAGCTCGTGCACCTGGTGCCTGCCGAGCAGGCTGACGGACAGGGGCGGGGTCGCGCCCGACCGCAACGCGTGCAGCGCGGCGCAGCGCGCGCCGTTCCCGCACATCTTCGCGACCGAGCCATCGGGGTTGGCGACCGTCACGTCGATGCTGGCTGCGCTCCTGCGCTGCAGCAGCAGCACGCCGTCGGCGCCTATCCCGGTCTCCCGCCGGCACGCCCGCACGGCGAAGGCCGCCAGGCCAGGGAAGGGCGATCCGATCGGGCGCTCGATCAGGATGAAGTCGTTACCGGCGGCAACGAGCTTGATGAAATCCATCCGCTCAGTCGGCATGCTGGACGATCCGTTCATAGAACGGGTAGTGATGGTCGTAAAACGAGCGCAGTAAGGCGCTGTTGTCGATGGTCACCTCGTAGGCGTTTCGCTGGCTGACGAAGCCGCTGCTGTTGATGGCGTCGAGGTGCCACGCGCGGTGCCGCCCCCACTCGGGCCGGTCCGTCGGCTGCCAGGTGATCGCCTCGGGCACGAACGCCAGCCCGGTGTAATCGCAGAATGCCCGGACCGCCACCAGCGGGTCTTCCACGAGCCGCTCGGCGCGGAGCACGAGTGGCTTGCGGCCGGAGGCCGACCAGAACAGGCCGAACAGCTCGGCCAGCCGCTCAAAGCCGATCTCGGGGCAGGTCACGCTGGGCTTCATGGCATAGTGCGAGGCGATCGTCGGCCGCGGGTCGCGCACGATGAACGCGTGCGTGAACGAGGCGACCTCGGCCGGGGTGTCAAAGAGGTATGGGTAGCGGTAGTCGACTACCTCCTTGACGAACACCGGGCGCGATTGGCCCAGCCGGACCAGGTGGTCCCGCAGCTCGGTGTCCGAGTACACGGTCGTCACCTCGTCGGCCTCGGCCGGCAGCGTGACCTGGCCGGTCTCGGTCAGCGCCAGCCACGGCTCGTGGACCGTGGTCACGTCACCGCGTTCGACCATCATCCGCAGGAACGCCGTGGACATGGAGCGAGAATGCGCCCAGAGGGCGATCACGCTCACCGGTGACTCCCAGACCGCTGCTGGCTCACCCCGACCACCACGCCGGGACGCGGTCCCATCGGTGCGCGCGCAGCAGGGCAACCACGTCGTCGCCGAGTCGCTGGCCATCGCTGACCGCCAGGTTCGAGCGCACGTGCTCAAGCTTGCGCATGCCGGGAATCACGGTGCTGACGGCCGGATGACTCAAGATGAAGCGCAACGCCAGCTCGGGCATGGTCAGGCCGTCTGGCACCACTGCCCTTAGCCGGTCGGCGCGCTCGACGCTCGGACCCAGGTTCTCGGGGCCAAAGTAGGTACTCCGCCAGTCCTCGGCCGGCCAGCTGCTCTGGGCGGTCAGCGCGCCGGTCAGCGTTCCCTCGTCAAACGGCACCCGTGCCACGATCCCGATGCCGTCGCGCATCGCCCGGTCGAACAGCTCGTCTTCCGGTGCCTGGTCGAAGATGTTGTAGATCACCTGGATCACGTCAATGAGGCCGGTGTCGACCGCGGCGAGGCAATTGCGGGGTTCCCACCGGTTGACGCTCAGGCCGAACGCCTCGATCAGGCCGCGTTCCTTCAGGTCGCGCACGGCCTCTTGCCAGCGAATGTCGGATGCCCAGCGGTCTTCCCACACGTGGAACTGGAGCAGGTCGATCCGGTCGGTGCCCAGGTTGTCCAGGCTGCGCCGCACGTAGTCGTTGATGTGGCCGGCCGGGTAGACGTCATCGAGCGTGTCGTCAGGGCCAGGCGGCCACATCCGGTTCTTCGGCGGTATCTTCGTGGCGACGTATATCTTCTCGCCGCGGTGCCTGCGCAGCGTCGCGCCGAGCAGCAGTTCGCTGATTCCCCGGCCGTAGGCCCATGCCGTGTCGAAGAAATTGCAGCCGAGCGCTATCGCCTCGTCCAGGCACTGCGGCGCGAGCTCGTAGTCCGCGCCTGACGCGAAGCCACCAGGCCCTCCGGCGATGCCCCACATGCCGTACCCGATCTCACTGACTTGCCAGCCAAGCTTGCCCATTGTGCGGTACCGCAAGATCTTGCCTCCTTCCTGTTGCCGGTCAGCCTCTGTTGCCGGTCAGCCTCTGTTGCCGGTCAGCCCTGGTCGCCCGGCTGCGGCGGGCGAGCCTGGGCCGGCTCGTCGTGTCGCAGCACCGGATAGCGCGTTCTCAGGTAGTCGTGGTAAGCGGCCATCGCCGCGTCGAGCGAATCGTCAGCCAGCCCCCAGCGCCGCTCGGCCCGCAGGCACGAGTCCTTGCGGTAAAGCGCCGCGTTGTCGGTGAGCAGGTCGTCGAAGGCGTCCCTTAGGTCAGCCTCAGGCAGGTCAGGGCCTGGCAGCAGCGCCGCGAGCGCCGACAGGTCACGATCGCCGGTCTGCCCGGCCGCCGCGCGCAGCCTGACCAGGAACTCGCGGCAGGAGGTACGCGGCATGGTGACGTCCGTGCCGCCAGGCGCGTCGAACAGGCCGACGAAGCTCACGCTGGCCGGGTGCAGGACGTGCATCGTCGAGCCCCACGCGGTGCGGTCGAGCACGGCGGACACGATGCGCCTTGCCGCATAGTCGACTGGCGTGTAATCGGACCTGATCTGCGCGTCAGGGCGGATGCCGAGCCGGAAGAAGGTCGAGAGCAGCAGGTTCGTCAGGGCGAGCTGATTGGGTTCCCCGTTGGCCGCGCTCGGCATCACCTCGCCGAGCCGGAGCACGGTGATCAGCGCACCCTCGCTCCGCGCCCTGGACAGGTAACGCTCGGCGACCCACTTGGACCGGTTGTACCCGCCCGGCGGTGCCGCGATCCGTGCCAGCGGGTAGCCCTCCGGCAAGCCATCAGGCCGCCCGACGGTCGCGCTCTGCAGCGCCGCCAGCGTCGAGACGTAGTGCATCGGCACCGGCCTGCCGGCGGCGGCAAGCCGCAGCAACTCCATGGTGCCGAGCACGTTGGCCCGGCGGTGCGCGCGATAGTCGAACAGGAAGTTCACCAGGGCACCGCAGCTCAGCACCAGGTCAGCCGACTCGGCCAGCTGGTCCCAGGCCGGCTGCGCCAGACCGAGCCTGGGCAGGCTGAGGTCGCCGGCGATTGCCTGGATCCTTGGCGCGAACCCTTCCGCCCAAAGGCCGCGATCGGCGAGGAGCTTGCCGACCCGCTCCTGGGCCCGCGCGTCGTCGCCGGCCCGCACCAGGCACACCACGTCCAGGTCGGTGCGGGCGAGCAGGTCGTGGACGACCCAGCCGCCGACGAATCCGGTGGCCCCGGTGACCAGCACGGTGCGCAGGCTGGCCGGCCGGCTGGCGGCTCGCGGCGGTCCGGGTAGCGGCGCCGTGGCGTCGCGCTCCATCAGCGTGGCCTCGTCCACCGCCGTGCCGTCGGCCTGGTAGGTCTGGATGAGCAGCGTGAGCCGTCCGGCTGTCGGCTGGTCGAACAGGTCTTGCGCGCACAGTTGCTGCAGGTCGAACTCGGCCCGGATGGCATTGATGGCGGTCAGCGCCTTCAGCGAGTCGCCGCCCGCGTCCATGAAGTGGTCATCAGCGCCGAGGTCGGGGCGGCCGAGCGCCGCCCGCATGGCCCATAGCACGCGGCCGTCCACCGTGCCTGGTGCCTGTCCGCCAACGAGCTCCGCCGCGTCGGCGGCGAGCCTGCGGTCCAGGATGTGCTGTAGCTCCTGCCGGTCGGTCTTACCGTTGTCGTTCAGCGGCATGGCCGGTAGCAGGAAGAACCTGCTGGGCACGCTGGCCCGGGGCAGCGCGTTGCGCAGGTGCCTGACCAGGTCTGCCTCGGTGATGCCAGGGTCGCAGGCCGCGAAGATCGCTAGCGACCTGGCGCCAGTCTGCTCGGTGGCGACCAGGGCCTCGGCCTGGCGCACGCCAGGGCAGGCATGCGCCGCGGCCTGGATCTCGCCGAGCTCGATCCGCATGCCGCCGATCTTGACTTGGAAATCCTTGCGCCCGGAGATTAACAACCGGCCCGCTGCGTCAAGCCGGCCAAGATCGCCGGTCAGATAGAGCCGGTCACCTGGGATAACCTCGCGCATCGGGTTCGGCACGAACGCGCTGGCCGTCGCGGCGGGCGCGCCGAGGTAGCCGCCGCCGAGGCAGGCACCGCCTACCGCGATCTCCCCGGTGGCACCTGGCGGCACCGGTTCGAGCCGGTCAGTCACTATCGCCGCGTAGCAGTTGTCGATGGGCCTGCCTACCGGCACCGGATCCTGCTCGGTCACCGACATCGGATGGAAGGCCATGCCGATCGATGTCTCCGTCGGGCCGTACCCGTTGGTGATCCGCAGGTCTGGGAGGAGGCGCAGCATCCGCCGCACCGCCTGCGGGTTGACCGGCTCGCTGCCCACGATCAGCCACCTGAGCGTCCCCAGCTTGCGCTGCGCCGACTCGTCGGCATCGACCAGCGCGACGAGCGCGTTGAAAATGCTCGACACGAAGTCAGCCGCGGTGACGCGGTACTGCGCGATCGTCTCGACCGTGTGCCGCAGGTCGAGGAACTCGCCCTGGACGGGGAGCACGGTGCGGCCGCCCACGGTCAACGGCCAGAAGAGCTGCCACAGCGAGGAGTCGAACGTGTGCTTGCTGTTCTGCAGCACCACCTCGCCGCCGGTCACGCCGAAGTACCTGGACATGAACTCAAAGCGGTTCGCAAGCCCGCCGTGCAGGTTCATCGCGCACTTGGGCGCGCCCGTCGTGCCCGAGGTGAAGAACCCGTAGCTGAGATCACCTGAGCCAATCGCGACCTGCGGACGTTCCGCCGACACGGGGATCTGGTCAGCGTCGACCGTGACCGCGCGCGGCCGGTACTCGGCGGGAACGTCGCCAGGGCCGGCGCAGAGCACCACGCGCGGCGCCAGCACGTCGAGCGTGGCCAGCACCCGGCTGGCCGGCCAGGCGGGATCGAGCGGCACGAATGGCGCCCCGAGCTTCATCAGCGCCAGGAAGGCGATCGGGAGCTCCAGGCTGTTCACGCACAGCACAGGTATCGCCTCGCCCTTGGTGATCCCGTGCCGCGCCAGCCCGGCCGCCAGGCCGTTGGCGAGGTCATCAAGCGACCGGTAGGTCAGCGTGCGGCCGTCATGCGACACGGCGGGGTGATCGGGAACCAGATCGGCCTGCGCCTCGATCAGCTCATGAACCGGCCGGAACCCGCCGTAGTCCACCGTGCGACCGCTGTAGGCAGGCGACTCGGCCGCTGGAAGCGTGCCGGTCATGACGTGCTCAGGGCGTTGTCGAGGTCCTCGATCACCTGCTCCACCTCGTCGATGTAGCCGAGCGCGAGCCTGACCGTGCTGCGGTCGACACCGATCGTGCGCAGCCCTTCGTCGTCGTACTCGAAGTAGGTGAAGAACGTGCTCTGCTCGACCAGCGTCTGAGGCGCGCCGAAGTTAGACGCCATGTAAGGGATCTTGAGCCGGTCGACCACCCGCGCCGTCGCCTCCTCGCTGAGCCCGAGCTCGAAGGTGACCACGCCCCCGTGCCCTTCGAGGTACTCCTGGCCGAGCTTGTAGTGCGGATGGCTGGCGAGGCCGGTGTAGAAGACCCTGTCGACGCGGTCGTGGGCGTCAAGGAACCTGGCGACCGCGAGGCCGTAGGTGTTGATCCGCTGCATCCGCAGGGGCAGCGTGTACAGGCTCCGCCTGAGCAGGAAGGCGACGTTGCCGTCGGCCACGGGCCCGGTCGTGTCACGGAACCAGCGGATCTTCTCGATCAGGTCGGCACGGCCAGACAGGGCGCCGGCCACGATGTCGCCGTGGCCGCCCATGTACTTAGTCGCGCTGAAGAACACGAGGTCAACGCCCCAGCGCAGCGCGTAGAAGTTCGGCGGTGGCGAGAACGAGCTGTCGAGCGTGAGCACCACGTCGGGGCCGACCGCATCCCTGACCCTCGCGATGTCGATCAGGTACATGTGCGGTGAGGACGGCATCTCAAGGTGCACCAGCTTGACCCGGTCCCGCAGTTCACGTACTCGTGCCACGAAGATCTCCGGGTCGCGGATCGAGACCTCATGCACCACGACCCCGAACTTCGGCAAGATGTGATGGAAGACATTGCGGACCTGCCGGTAAGACTCGGCAGGAAGTACGAC